>NZ_CALETI010000141.1 GCF_937920075.1 uncultured Agitococcus sp. | reverse complement strand
GGCGAAGACACTCTTTCCCTACACGACGCTCTTCCGATCTGGTCGCCGTACTCATTATTGCCTGTCCTTGTGCGCTAGGTTTAGCGACACCGATGTCCATTATGGTGGCAACGGGCACAGGGGCGAGTAAAGGCGTGCTGTTTAGAGATGCCTCTGCGATTGAGAATTTGCGGAAAATTGACACTTTAATTGTCGATAAAACAGGCACGCTCACCGAAGGTCGCCCTGCATTTGATCGTGTTGTACCTACAGAGGGTTTTAGCGAGGCGGACGTGCTGTATCTTGCCGCCAGTCTGGATCAGGGTAGTGAGCATCCACTCGCCGCCGCCATTGTCAGTGCCGCTCGTGTGCGCGGAATCACACTCGGGACAGTGACACAATTTGAGTCCAATACAGGCATTGGTGTCCATGGTGAAGTGGCAGGGAAGAAATTGGTGATGGGTAACACCACGCTCATGGAACAAACAGGCGTTGCGACGGCATCCCTCCAAAGCTCGGCGGAACAGTTGAGAACGCAGGGAGCGAGCGTGATGTATCTCGCTGTAGATGGGCAATTGGCAGGTTTACTTGCCGTTTCTGACCCCATTAAAGCAACGACCGCAGACGCCTTAGCCTCGTTACGAGCGGCCAATATCCGTGTCATTATGGCAACTGGCGATGGTTTGACCACAGCAAAATCGGTGGGGCAGCGTTTGGGCATAGATGAAGTATATGGCGAGGTAAAACCAGCAGACAAACTGGCTTTAGTGGAGCGTCTGCAACGTGAAGGCCGCTGTGTGGCGATGGCGGGCGATGGTATCAATGACGCGCCAGCTCTGGCTCGAGCTGATGTCGGTATTGCGATGGGAACAGGCACCGATGTCGCCATGAATAGTGCACAGGTAACGTTGGTGAAAGGGGATTTGCGAGGTATTACCTTGGCCTGCGGTATTTCCATTGCGACTGTCGCCAATATGAAGCAAAACTTGGCTTTTGCCTTTGTCTATAATGCCATTGGTGTGCCGATTGCTGCGGGCGTACTATATCCGCTAACAGGCTGGCTGCTGTCACCGATGATTGCTGCTTTAGCGATGAGCCTGAGTTCTGTGTCTGTCGTTTTTAATGCGTTGCGTTTACGTCGTGAGGTTGATTGAGTACAGCTAAATGGGGTAGTAGTGGTGCAGGCATTAAATATGGCGATTAAACGGCGAAAGGCTTAATTGTCCATTCTGACAGAGGAAGTCAATACTGTAGCCACGCCTATCGTAACGTAACGTAATAACACAGCATCAATTTGTGGGTTCAATGAGTGCTAAGGGGAATTGTTATGATAATGCGCCCATTGA
>NZ_CALETI010000140.1 GCF_937920075.1 uncultured Agitococcus sp. | reverse complement strand
TCAAAACGCAGTTGCAAAGACTGCTTGTCTAAATGCACTACTTCAGCATTCCCCATTAAGCCATTCAGCATTCCCACGCGCAACTGCTGCCCTACTTGTGCTTGGTGAACTTCTAAAACGTGCTGCAAACGACGGCCAGTTAGGTTGGCTATATTTGCTTGAGAACAGTCTTGGGGAGTGAGGATAATAAGGTTCATTAATGTGTCAGTGGTAAATAAGCAATATTAAAACGTGTTGCTAAACTTAATAAACGCTTGTCTAAAGTCCATAATTGACTATTAGGCGTTAATATGGTTGATGCTAAAAGTGTCATATCTATCAATCCACAGCCTAAACCATACAGTTTATGTGTTTCAACAAAGACACTGACTTCATCTAAATTTGCCTGTTGGCAATGTTTTAACAAAGCAATATTAGCTAATGTTTTTTGTCTTGGTTCGGGTGGTGTACCACAACGCAATTCACCAATTATCATTGGATGCGTCATTGCAGCATCTATACTCAACAAATGAATTAACTGTTGATTACCGTGTTTAAAAAAATCCACCCACACTGAGGTATCGATTAGGACATTCATTCGCTAAATTTATCCTCTATACGACGAGGAATATCTGTCATATTGGGTACTGTTCCTGCTAACGCTGCTAACCTTTGTGCTGCTTGGACACGAATAAATGTTTTAATGGCTTCTTTAAATAGCTCACTTTTTTCCATGTTGGTATCAGCCAGCTCTAAGGCTTGTTGGTATAAACTATCATCTATAGTCACTGTGGTACGCATAATCAAAACACCAAAATAATCATCATTTGCATACAAATATAACATCAAAAAGCATTACTACAATAGGAGCTGTTATTTTTTTAAGGCCAACACTCCCTCCACAATCGCCAAATGTTTTTTCAACGCACCTTTATTGGCATTAACCACGGCTAAACCTGCTTGTCCATCCTTTTGCTTTTGTTCAGGATTTGCCAACCATTCACAGACGATTTTTGCTAATTCTGTGGCATCATGACCTTGTTGTAATGCCCCTGCTTGCAGCAAAATATCGGTAATTTGTTTAAAGTTAAACATGGTCATGCCTGTGACAATCGGTACAGCCAAAGCTGCTGGCTCTAAGGGATTATGCCCTCCCACATTGACCAAAGACCCTCCCACAAACGCCACATCTGCCAAAGCAAACCACAGCAATAACTCCCCCATACTATCGCCCAAAAACACACTCACTTCGGGGGTAATTGCTTGTTGTTGGCTGCGTCGAGCTATGCTAAAGCTTTGTTTAGCAACTAAATCTGCAACCTTATCAAAACGCTCAGGATGACGTGGCACTAAAATCAACAAGGCATTATTAAACTGTTGTTGAATTTGTTTAAATGCAGTCAACACGATTTCATCTTCACCCTCATGGGTACTTGCTGCCACCCAAATAGGCCGTGTTTGTAACTGCCATTGTTGTTTTAATTCATCTGCACGCAACGTTAAATCATCAGGAATAGTTAAATCAAACTTTAAGCTACCTGTTACTTGAATTGTACTTTCTGGCGTACCTAAGTCTTGAAAACGTTGTGCGGTATCTTGATCTTGTGCCGCTAAAACGGTTAAGGCTTGTAACATCGGTGTTACTAAACTGGGAATTTTGCCATAGCCTGTAGCTGATTTTGCCGACAAACGACCATTAGCTAACATGACAGGAATAGTAAGTTGCTTGGCTTGGTCAATTAAATTTGGCCATAACTCCGTTTCCATAACAATAATTAATTTAGGCCGACTATGCTCTAAAAAACGACGCATTGCCCACGAATAATCATAAGGTAAATAACATTGATGGACTTTATCGCCCCATAAGGCACGAGCGCGTTCTGCACCTGTCGCCGTAGTATTGGTAATAATCAGTGGCAAATTGGGGTATTGTGTTAATAAAGCATTGACTAAGGGCTGTGAGGCTAAGGTTTCCCCCAAAGAGACCGCATGAATAACAATGCCACCTTGCGGCAACTTTTTATGACCACCAAAACGTTGCTCAATATTTTGGGCATATGTGGGGGTAGTTCGACCACGCCATAACAAACGCAAATAAACAAAAGGCAATAACAGATGCAATAAAAAATTATAACGCCACGAAGTCATGCTAAATTCCTAAATATTTGCCGCTTGGTATTATCGCTAAGATACGGCAAAATAACCATTTTTTTAGACCTGACACGATTTATGTTATTTTGGGCAAAATATGTCAGCCCCTCTTTTTATGATTTACGCCGATTTATGAAAGCAATTCCCTTTACATGGCACTTTTTACATCCTCGTTATTGGCCAATTTGGTTGCTATTAATTCCTTTATTATTTGTGTTTAGCAAATTACCTTGGGGCATACAACGGCGTATTGGCACATTTTTGGGATTGTTAGTTTATAGTGTCATTGGTCAGCGTCGTCGTGATACCGCCACCAATATTCGTTTATGCTTTCCTGAAGCGTCCGAAAACGAGCAAGCGATGATGGTCAAAGACGTGTTTATTCAAGGTGGCATCAGTATTTTTGAAACGGCTAATGCATGGTTTAAACCCAAAGAATATTATCATAAAAAAGTCACCATTCAGGGCTTACATCACCTACAAGCGGCCAAAGCTGAAGGCAAAGGAATTTTATTATTAGGTGCACATTATAGTTTTGTTGATTTGTGTGGTTTATTGGCGATTATTTTCTTTCCTGTGGACACGGTTTATCGGCCACAAAATAATAAAGCTTTAGAATATTTTATGGTTAAACGTCGTTTACGAATTTATGACTACCAAATTGACCATGACAATATGCGCCTATTGATTAAAGCCCTCAAAGAAAACCACACGGTTTGGTACACCCCTGACCAAGATTTTGGCCTCAAGCAAGGGGTTTTTGCGCCATTTTTTGGCATGCAAGCGGCAACAGTGACTGCACCACGTCGTTTGCAAAAAATTAATAATTCGGCTGTCATGTTGGTACATTTCCGCCGTCATCCTGTACTCGAACAATACGAAATTTTAATCACACCACGTTTAGAAAACTATCCGAGTGATGATCCTGTTGCTGATGCAAGCTTAGTTAATCATCATTTAGAACAATTAATTAGACGCTCACCGACACAATATATGTGGTTTCATCGTCGCTTCAAAACACGGCCTGAGGGTGAAGCGATGCCCTACCCGAAAAAACGTAGGCATCTTAAAGAAGAACAACGGAATATCTAAATATTTTTTGGCTTCGACTACGCTCAGCCAACGCAATTTGACTTAGCTCAGCCAACGCAAAATGGTTCCCTGAGCGAAGTCGAAGGGCAACCTAACCACCAACGAGACCGACACCATGAAAAAACTCACCGTTATTCAAACCCTACCTGCACTCAATGCGGGGGGTGTTGAGCGCGGCACACTCGAAATTGCACGAGCCTTGGTTGCTGCGGGACATCGTTCGATTGTGATTTCTAATGGTGGACGATTGGTTCAACAATTAGAAGCCGAAGGTAGCGAACACATTACCTTGCCTGTGCATCGAAAATCTTTAGCTAGCTTATGGCAAGTTGCACCATTTAAACAAATTTTACTCGATATTAAACCCGATATTATTCATGCACGCTCGCGCATTCCTGCATGGATTGCATGGTTAGCATGGCGCAAACTTCCCTTAAGTAATCGCCCACACTTTGTTACTACGGTACATGGCTTTTATTCCGTGAGTTTTTATAGTGCCATTATGACCAAAGGCGAGCGTGTGATTGCGGTATCCAATAGCGTTAAAGACTATATCACCCAAAACTATAAACATTGTCCAATCAATAACATTCAAGTGATTCATCGTGGTGTGAGCCAACAAGAGTTTCCACATGGTTATCAACCTAATCAGCAATGGTTACGTCAATGGCAACAAACTTATCCACAATTACAAGGCAAAAAAGTCTTAACCTTGGCGGGTCGGATTACGCGCCTAAAAGGCCATGAAACCTTTATTCAATTAATCAAACAACTGATTGCGGATGGCGAGAATGTTCATGGTTTAATTGTCGGTGGTGCAGAAGCCAAAAAACAGGCCTATCTTCAAGAAATTGAGCAATTGATTATTAAAGAAAATCTGAGTCAACATATCACCATGACTGGTCATCGTAGTGATATTAAAGAAGTGTTTAGCCAAAGCGATTTAATTTATTCTTTATCTAGCCAAGCAGAAACCTTTGGTCGTACCGTCTTAGAAGCCTTGTATTTAGGCAAATCGGTGTTGGGGTGGAATCATGGCGGGGTTGGCGAGATTTTAGCCGCCTGTTATCCCCAAGGTAGCCTAAATTTAAATGATACTGTTAGCTTATTAAGCAAAACCAAAGACTTATTACATAGCCCTCAAACACCCCCTATTATCAATCAATTTCGTTTAGACGATATGTGTGGGCAGACGTTAAAGGTATATGAAGACTTAGTAAGCACCGTCACGTACTAAAACCACCTTCACTGTTTTTAGTAAAATGACTAAATCATTCCATAATGACCAATTACGCACATACCATGCATCTAAAGCGACACGAGTCTCGTAATCAACATCATTACGACCACTCACTTGCCACAAACCTGTCATACCGGGTTTAACATGCAAGTAATAATCAACATCATCACCATATTTCACTAATTCAGCTTGCACAACAGGACGAGGACCAACCAAGCTCATTTCACCACGTAACACATTCCATAGTTGAGGTAGTTCATCCAAACTGGTACGGCGTAAAACATGACCAATCTGTGTAATTCTTGGATCATTTTTTAATTTAAACTCAGCTTCCCACTCTGCTCTCGCCTGTGCATCATTTTTTAATAACTCGTCTAACACTTCAGCCGAATTTTTAACCATTGTTCTAAATTTATAACAAGGAAAAGGATTACCATTCACACCTATACGCTGATGACCAAAAAATGCATCACCCTCTGTTTGTTTGACTTTATAAAATAAATATGCAAATAAAGGACTCAGTAACAATAATAAAGTTAATGATACAAAAACATCAAAAGCTCGCTTAATTAAACGCGCAGAAGGTCTTAATAGACTATTCTGCGCTCTTAACAACAAAACTTCGTGTGAAAACGCGTGTAAAGGTTGCATACCCCATAATGGCAAACCACGTGTTGGCGGCACAATAATCATATTGGGATAAAATCGAGAAAGAATACGTACCGCTTCATTTAACTCAGTTTGCTGTTCCGCCTCTAATGCCACAACAACTTGTATATTTTGACTGGGTTTTAATCCTTCTTGCCATGTTAGCTGAGGAACGGTTATCCACGTATTGTCTACACTATTATGTGATGTTTGCACTACTTCTGCTAACTCATAGCCCATCAAACCTTCACTTTTAAGAGCCAACCACGCCTCTTTTGCATTTTCACCATTGCCAATAAGGCGAACAGGAATTTGCCATTTACCTATTTTTAAAGCATATAACTTAACTAGAGTGCGGAATGTAGGCAATAAACAAAAAATTGCAAACCATTGAATAGCAAAGGCAACACGTGAAAAATGGATTTTATTAAAAAAGAAAAAAGCAGCATCCAAAATCATTAATAACGATAATACTTTTAGACTTTCTCTTAATTCATCCCAAAAAGGCTTACGCTCTGTGTAATGTTGATATATAAAACCAAATGTAAATAAAAAACCAACCAACACAAGAGCAACACCATAAATTCGGAATTGCCCTTCTAAATGCCACCATGTGTTTAATGACCATGAGAATTCGTGAAGACGTGGGAGTTGGCCTAAAATAAAAGCGATAGATAAAGCGAATATATCTATAAAAAATAAACTTTGCCTTACCATGAGCATACGGTTCTCTTGTTAGTTCAAATAT
>NZ_CALETI010000139.1 GCF_937920075.1 uncultured Agitococcus sp. | reverse complement strand
TCATCATGTCCCAAATCGAACAACTACTCTCAAGACAATTTCAACAAGCCACAGAGGCTTTTACCAAAGCCAATCTAGTCAACGAATGGCAACAGCTGCAACAACAGCGTTTGTCTCACTTACAACAACTGGCATTAAGCAGTGATTATGCGTGGCGTGTGTTGTGTCAGTGGCCACAGGTTTTTTGGCAAGTTCATCAACAAGGTTTATTGGATAACACGCTAGCAAGGCCGTATTTTCATCAACAGACTCATCAATTATTTCCTCTAAGCCAGACTGATTTTATGTGGATGCAAAACATTCGCCAATATCGTCAACAAATGATGTTGCGCTGGATTTATCGGGATGTGAATCAATTCTCAACCCTAGCAGAACTCACCGATGAATTATCAGAGTTTGCCGAAGCGAGTGTTGATGCTGCGATTGCGTATGCCGAACAAGCCTTGATTGCCCGTTATGGTCAGCCTATTGGCGAAGACTCAGGCCAAGTGCAAAAAATGATTGTTATTGGCATGGGCAAATTGGGCGCACAAGAACTGAACTTATCTTCGGATATTGATTTGATTTTTAGTTATCCCGAAGCAGGCGAAACCAATGGTCGGAGTGTGATTAGTAATCAAGAATATTTTATTAAACTGGCTCAACAGGTAATTCGTTTGCTAGACCAACAAACAGCCGATGGTTTTGTCTTTAGAATTGATATGCGTTTACGGCCTTGGGGTGATGGCAGCGCATTGGCTTTATCATTTAATGCCATGGAGCGTTATTACGAGCAACATGGCCGCGAATGGGAGCGTTATGCTTTTATTAAAGCGCGGGTAATTGCGGGTGATATAGCAGCAGGCCAAGAATTACTCAGCAGTTTACGACCTTTTGTCTATCGGCGTTATATTGATTATTCCGCATTTGCGGCTCTGCGTGATATGAAAGCCATGATTGAGCGCGAAGTACGGCGTAAAGACATGGCTGACAATATTAAATTGGGGGCAGGTGGCATTCGTGAAGTGGAGTTTATTGCCCAAGCCTTCCAATTAATTCGTGGCGGCGTGTTTAAAGACTTACAACAACGACCGTTATTGCCCGTGTTAGCGGTATTGGTTGAACGTCAATTATTAAGCGCGCAAGCAGCACAAGAATTAGCCAGTGCTTATCAGTTTTTACGGCAGGTTGAACATCGGATTCAATGTTATAACGACCAACAAACCCAAAAATTACCCAGTGATGAGTTTGCGCGTTTACGCTTGGCACAGAGTTTAGGCTTTGCTGATTATGCGGCTTTTCTTGCGGTGTTGAGCGAGCATCGAGCCAAGGTATCACAACATTTTCAAGCCGTGGTCGAAAATCCTCAATCCAAAGAACAACGTACAGTGAGTCAAATTGCCCGTGAATTATGGCTCGAAACTATTGATGAGCAACAAGCCTGCTTAGCTAAATTGGGCTTTAGTGATGTGCTGAGTATTGAACAACGCTTACAACAATTACGCAGCAGTCGTGTGGTCAAAACCTTACCTGTGATTAGTAAAGAGCGTTTAGATGCCTTTATGCCTTTGTTTTTAGAAAGTGTCGGCAAGCACCCTCAAGCCGATTTAGCTTTTAGTCGTTGTTTGCCTTTGGTCGAGTCGGTGTTAAGACGTACCGCCTATTTGGTGATGATGCTCGAAAATCCGAGTGCTTTACAGCGTTTAATTAGTTTGTGTGCTGCCAGTCCGTGGATTGCCGAGGAATTAGCTCGTTATCCTGTGTTATTAGACGAGTTATTAAATGCAGATACCTTGTTTGCACCGCCACAAAAAGCGCAACTTTTGGCTGAATTACGACAGCAATTATTAAGAATCCCTTTAGATGACTTAGAAGAACAAATGCGTGTCCTACGCATTTTCAAAAAAAGCCATGTGTTAAGAGTAGCAGCGTCAGATATTCAAGGCACATTGCCGTTAATGAAAGTCAGTGATTATTTGTCGTGGATTGCAGAAGCGGTATTAGAATCTGTCGTGGCCTTAGCATGGCAGCAGTTAACCGCTAAATATGGTTATCCGATTAAATTAGATGGCAGTATTGCCAGTAGTGATTTTATTGTTTTGGGCTACGGTAAATTAGGCGGTATTGAATTAGGTTATGGCTCAGATTTAGATTTGGTGTTTGTTCATGATGTTGATAGTAGTGCGGATACCAATGGCATAAAAGCAATTAGTGGTGGCGAGTTTTATGCCCGTTTAGCGCAAAAAATGATTAGTTTATTAACCACAGCCACCGCCGCAGGCCAACTCTATGAAGTTGATATGCGTTTACGACCTTCGGGTAATGCGGGTGCATTGGTCAGTAGTGTCAAAGCGTTTACTGATTATCAGCATCAACAAGCATGGACATGGGAGCATCAAGCCTTAGTACGCGCAAGGGTTGTAGCAGGTGATGAGCAGTTAGCAACACGCTTTTATCAGATTCGCCATCAGGTTTTAGTCTGTCAACGAGAGTTAGCCAAGCTGCAACAAGAGGTGATTGAAATGCGTCAAAAAATGCGTGACCACCTGTCCAGCCAAGCAAAACAAAAAAATGCTAAAATTTTTGACATAAAACACGATGCAGGGGGTATTGTTGACATCGAATTTATGGTGCAATACGGAGTTCTAGCATGGGCAAGTGATTACCCCGAACTTACCCACTACCCAGATAATGTGCGTATCTTGGACGGTTTTGCTCAGTGCGGCAAATTAAGCCTCGAACAGGCAGAAGCACTGAAAGCGGCTTATCTAGAATACCGCGCCCGCAGTCATCGTTTAGCCTTGGCGCAACAACCTGCGCAAGTGCCCGATACAGACTTTATTGCCACCCGTACACTGGTACAGCAGTGTTGGCAAAATTTATTAAGCCCTCATACTAGCTAGAGGACTCCCTCGCCCTTTGGGAGAGGGTTGGGGTGAGGGCAAGCAATTAAGCAAATAACCTAAGAGTCCTAAAGTACGAAATTATCTTTATATTTATTGGAGAAATACTGTGCTCAGTATGGCAGATCGTGACGGTTTCATTTGGTTGGATGGTCAATTAGTTGATTGGCGTGATGCAAAAATTCACGTATTAACCCACACTTTACATTATGGTATGGGCGTGTTTGAGGGTGTGCGTGCTTATGAAACTGCACAAGGCACAGCGATTTTTCGTTTAAAAGAACACACGCAACGTTTGTTAAATTCAGCCAAAATTTTTCAAATGAAAGTACCCTTTGATTTGGAAACATTAATGGCCGCTCAATGTGCGGTGGTTCGTGAAAACAAATTAGCGTCTGGTTACTTACGCCCAATTATCTGGATCGGTTCAGAAAAAATGGGTATTGCTGCTAAAAACAATACCAATCATGTCGCAGTTGCAGCATGGCCGTGGGGCGCGTACTTGGGCGAAGATGGCATGACCAAAGGTATTCGGGTTAAAACCTCATCTTTTACCCATCACCAACCTAACATTACCATGTGTAAAGCCAAAGCGGTGGGTAATTACCCTGTTTCTATCTTGGCGCATCAAGAAGTAGCAGCTTGTGGTTATGATGAAGCCATGTTATTAGATCCACATGGTTTTGTCTGTCAAGGTGCTGGCGAAAACGTATTTTTGGTCAAAAATGGTGAGTTACACACGCCAGAGTTGGGGGGCGGTGGTTTAGATGGTATTACGCGTCAAACCATTATCCAATTTGCCAAAGACTTAGGTATTCCTGTTATCGAACGTCGTATTACTCGTGATGAGTTTTATATTGCTGATGAAGCTTTCTTTACAGGCACAGCTGCCGAAGTGACGCCAATTCGTGAATATGATGACCGTCCAATTGGTACAGGTGTTCGCGGTGAAATGACGGCCAAATTACAGCAGTTATTCTTTGATACAGTGAATGGCAAAAATGAAAGCTATAAACATTGGTTAACCTATGTTTAACACGGCTGCATTGATTGCTTATTAAAAGATCATCGCTATTTATCTACACTGGAATAATAGATTATAGCGATAGAGTTC
>NZ_CALETI010000138.1 GCF_937920075.1 uncultured Agitococcus sp. | reverse complement strand
TGTATTACAAATACGATCGTCCACGTCAATGGATTAACTCTGGTGGTTTAGGCACCATGGGTTTTGGTTTGCCTGCAGCCATGGGTTGTTTGATGGCATTCCCAGATCAACCGGTCGTTTGTATTACTGGCGAAGCCTCAATTCAAATGAACATCCAAGAATTGTCAACCTGTTTGCAGTACAACTTGCCTGTCAAGATTTTAAACTTGAACAACCGTGCTTTAGGTATGGTTAAGCAATGGCAAGATATGCAATACGAAGGCCGTCATTCTAATTCTTATATGGAGTCTTTACCTGACTTCGTTAAGTTAGTTGAAGCTTATGGGCATGTTGGCATGAAAATTACCGATCCTAACGAATTAGAAAGCAAAATGCGTGAAGCGTTTGCTATGAAAGATCGTTTAGTGTTTATGGATGTTTATGTTGACCAATTTGAACACGTTTATCCGATGTTGATTGCTAACCAATCTATGCGTGATATGTGGTTGTCGAAAACGGAGCGTACTTAATCATGCGCCATATTATTTCTGTATTAATTGAAAACGAAGCGGGCGCATTGTCACGTTTAGTCGGTTTGTTTAGTCAACGTGGTTACAACATCGAAACCTTAACCGTTGCACCAACTGACGATGCTACTTTATCGCGTTTAACCTTAACCACATCAGGTGATGACCATAAAATTGAGCAAGTCACCAAACAACTCAACAAATTAGTTGAAGTGGTGAAAGTGGTTGATCTCAGCGAAGGCGACCATATTGAGCGTGAATTAATGCTCATTAAGGTCAAAGCGACTGGTGCAATTCGCGCTGAAATTAAACGTACTGCTGATATTTTTCGTGGTCAAATTGTTGATGTTACCTCAACAACTTATACCATTCAGTTAGCAGGTACATCTGACAAACTCGATGCCTTTATCGAAGCTTTATCCGAAACCACGATTTTAGAAGTGGTACGCAGTGGCGTGTCTGGTATTGCTCGTGGCGAGAAAGTGTTAAGTATTTAATGTTACTCCTCCCTCTTATTAAGGGGGAGGTTGGGAAGGGGGATTTTAGACCCCACCCTGACCCTCCCCTAAATTAGGGGAGGGAATATATTCACCCCAATCAGAAAGCAGCAAGCTTTCTTAGTTTTTGTTGAGGAATTCTCATGCAAGTTTATTACGATAAAGATGCCGATTTATCTATCATCCGTGGCAAAAAAGTGACTATCGTTGGTTACGGTTCTCAAGGCCATGCTCACGCACAAAACTTAACAGATTCTGGTGTTGACGTGACTGTTGGTTTACGTAAAGGCGGCGCAAGCTGGGCTAAAGTTGAAAAAGCTGGCATTAAAGTTGCCGAAGTTGCTGAAGCTGTAAAAAGCGCAGACGTTGTAATGATTTTGTTGCCAGACGAAAACATTCCAGAAGTTTACCGTAACGACATCGAGCCAAACATCAAGCAAGGCGCAACTTTAGCGTTTGCTCATGGCTTTAACGTACATTACAACCAAGTTGTACCACGTGCTGACTTAGACGTTATTATGGTAGCTCCAAAAGGTCCTGGCCACACTGTACGTTCTGAATACTTAAAAGGTGGCGGTGTACCAAGCTTGATTGCTGTTTACCAAGACAAGTCTGGTCAATCTAAACAAATCGCTTTATCTTATGCTGCTGCTAACGGCGGTACAAAAGGTGGCGTTATTGAAACTAACTTCCGCGAAGAAACCGAAACTGACTTGTTTGGTGAACAAGCTGTATTGTGTGGTGGCGCAGTTGAATTAGTAAAAATGGGCTTCGAAACATTGACTGAAGCAGGTTATGCTCCAGAAATGGCTTATTTTGAATGTTTACACGAATTGAAATTGATTGTAGACCTCATGTATGAAGGCGGTATCGCTAACATGAACTACTCTATTTCTAACAATGCTGAATACGGTGAGTACGTGACTGGCCAACGTGTTATTAACACTCAAGCCCGTGAAGCAATGCGTGAATGTTTACGTAACATCCAAAACGGTGAATACGCAAAACGCTTCATTTTAGAAGGTCGTACAAACTACCCAGAAATGACCGCTCGTCGTCGTTTAAATGCTGATCACCCAATTGAGAAAGTTGGTGCTCAATTACGTGCGATGATGCCTTGGATTCACAAAAACAAATTAGTTGACCAAACTCGCAACTAATTAAGTCGCATGACGACTAGCATTGTTTCAAAAAGATAATGCTAGTCTGTTTTTGGAAAAGCGTACTGCAAAATAGTACGCTTTTTTTATGTTTTGCTGCTTATAAGGTCAACAGCTCCTAAGATGTGTGGCGTATAATTCATGACGTACGCATGTTTTGTGAGCATAAAACCGTTAAAAATGGTTTAAATGCGAATAAATAAGCGATAACCGTGTAAGTCCTAAACTGACTCAATTATGTTTTTAGCAGTAAATTATGAATACCTCAGAAAATATCTCCGCAGAGCAAAGTCCTCAAACCACCAAAACCTTAACAGCGTTATTGGCTGAATCTTTGCAAAGCAAAAAAGAAGCGACTAATTATCCACAGCCAAATAAAGATCGTTTTAGCCAACGTCCCAGCAGACCGCCACATGGCACACGTCGTTCTATGGGTAAACGTTAAAGTTTTTTAGTGATGGGATATAAAAACACAGACAAGCTAACAAGACGTGAAAAAGTAACACAGATCTAATGAAGCCTCGCTCTTAATTTACTAAGAGCGAGGCGTACATGATTATTGAATGGGAATACGAATACCCACACTAATAGCGTTGTAGTCATCCATGTATTGAATAAAATCGGCACCTAAACGAATACCATTTTTGATGGCAAAATCAGCACCAGCACCATAAGAAAATGTATGGGTAAATCCTGTGTCATCTGCTTTGCCAGCTGATGAGGCAGATACATCTATATATGTGCCACCTAATAAGCCATAAGCAGTGATGCTTTTGCTAATTTGTAGTTGTGGTTTTAAAAAAATACTATAAAAACTGTCAACTTTGATGTCATATTTAACATTACCCGTTGCAACATAGGTATCCCCACCAGTACCAAAAGCAGCTTGTGCTTCTACGGCAAGAGACTTATTAATTTCAGTGCCAGCACGTAAGCGAATGGTGTCAGGGTTAACGTCTGTATTTCTTTGAGTAAAAGTACCCAATTGATAATCAATGCCGACATAAGGTTTTTCGGCGGCCAAAATAGGGGTGCTGATAGCAGCAGCTAATAAAGCAACAGTGAGGCGTTTCATTGTTCTTCCTGCATGTTGTTAGTGGTAGTTCCAAAGTGGAGACAAACGAAATTATTGATAACGAAAATGTTAAAAACCATTAAAATCGTCAGCCTTAAAAGTTATAGCGATAATTTGCAAAAAATGGCTTATTGTCAAGGCAAAGATTTCACAAAATACATATAAGCTTGGTTTATTGTACACTATGCGCTAATAATCGTCTTAAAATGATTGAATAAGGTCAAAATTTTTTATGAAAGCTTCTATAAATGCGAGTACTGCACGTCTGTTAATTACTTGTCCTGATAAAGCAGGAATTGTCAGTGCAGTATCGAATTTTCTCTATAATCATGGTGCAAATATCACCGCTTTAGACCAATACTCCACAGCACCTGAAGGTGGCACATATTTTATGCGTTTGGAGTTTCAAACGCCGCATTTAGATTTATCTAAACAAGTATTAGCTCAGACTTTTGAAGAAGCTGTTGCTAAACGCTATAACATGACTTGGCAGTTAAGTTATGCCGATGATGTCAAAAAAATGGCGGTATTAGTGTCTAAATATGATCATGCTTTATTAGAGTTATTGTGGCGTTGGTCGCGCGGTGGTTTGCCTTGCCAAATTACTGCGGTGATTAGTAACCATGCAGATTTGCAAGAATCTGTTGAACGTTTTAATGTGCCATTTCATGTGGTACAAGTGACTAAAGACAATAAACAAGAAGCAGAAGCACAAATCCAAGCCTTGCTCAAAGATAATGACTTAGTGGTGTTAGCGCGTTATATGCAGATTTTGAGCGCGGAGTTTGTCAGTCAGTGGCCACATAAAATTATTAATATTCATCACTCGTTTTTGCCAGCTTTTGTGGGCGCAAATCCCTATCAACAAGCTTACGATAAAGGCGTTAAATTAATTGGTGCAACCGCGCATTATGTGACGGCTGATTTAGATCAAGGGCCTATTATTGAACAAGCGGTTGAGCGAGTGTCCCACGGTGATAATGTCGAGACCTTACGCGAGTTGGGTGAAGATGTAGAGAGAAATGTGTTGGCGCGTGCGGTGCGTTGGCATTTAGAGGACCGTGTGATTGTCCATGGCAATAAAACCATTGTTTTTGCGTAAATAAATTATGACCAATCATTTATGGGCGGATAAACGCTTTTGGGTATTGTTGACCTTGTATATGGCGCAAGGTTTACCAACAGGCATTTTTAGTCAGGGGCTACCTGCCATTTTGCGTAGTTATGATGTGTCGCTCAAAGTGATTGGTTTTACCAGTTTATTAGCGATTCCGTGGGCATTAAAATTTTTGTGGGCGCCCTACATTGATAAATATTATTCAACACGCATAGGCCAATCACGAACATGGATTTTGCCCATGCAGTTGTTATCTATGTTGCTGTTATTGGCGATTGCTTTTTTTGAGCCAAAAAGTTTGGCTACACAACAAGGTCTTATTTATTTTTTGGCATTGATGTTTTTGCTCAATTTGGTGGCAGCTAGTCAAGATGTGGCCACAGACGGCCTAGCGGTACGCAATCTTAACTATGAAGAACGTAGTTGGGGTAATGGCCTACAAGTGGCTGGCTATCGTTTAGGGTTGATTATTGGTGGTGGCTTTTTATTATATTTAGTCGGCGTTTGGCAGTGGCAAGCGGCATTTTTGTTGATGACCGCATTACTTTTGCTGATTTCTTTGCCGATTTGGTTTTATAAAGAACACGCTAAACCCAAAACAGCCAAAGAAAACCATGATGTTAATTATCATCAAGTATTCATCAGTTTTATGGCGCAAAAAGGTTTTAAACCGTGGCTTGGCGTATTAATCACTTATAAAGTGGGTGAAAGTTTAGGCTCGGCGATGGTTAAACCGATGTTTGTTGATATGGGTTTAAAGCTTGAGCAAATTGGTTTATTTGTCAGTGTCATTGGTTCGGTGGCAACGCTGTTAGGTGCAGCCTTGGCAGGATGGTGGGTTAAACGTTTAGGGCGTTATTTATCATTACTGTATTTTGGTGTGGCTCAGGCTTTTGGTGTAGCGTGTTATGCCTATTTGTCGTGGCAATGGCAAGAGCATCAACAAGTGGTATTGTGGCAAATTTATGCCATTAACGCGATTGAGCATTTTATGAGTGGTATGGCAATTGTCGCTTTATTGGCGGCAGTGATGGACTATGCTCGACATCAACATGCAGGCACAGACTTTACCATTCAAGTGAGTATTTTAACGATTTTTGGTGGTTCAGCGAGTTTGGCAGCAGGATTCTTGGCGCATAGTGTTGGTTATACCGCTTATTATTTAATATCTGCGGCATTAGCTTTAGTGTTTTTATGGCCTGTGGTGTTGTGGGGACGTTGGTTAAAGGCTTAGAGAAATCCATCGCTCTGTAAAAGAGAGAGTTTTTAGTAGGATAGGTTGAGGAACGAAACCCATCAAGCATCTTGATAAATAATGGGTTTCCTACGTCAACCCATTCTACGATTTTTTTTGACGAGAAAATTGGCTAAAAGCCTGCGAAAAGAGAAAACGATGACTTTAGAAATTAAACATCAATTAGATGCGCGTGGTTTAAACTGTCCAGAACCTGTGATGATGCTACATAAAATCGTTCGTCAAATGCAGGCAGGAGAGCTGTTAGCAGTTTATGCCACAGACCCCTCAACACAACGCGATATTCCTAAGTTTTGCCAGTTTTTACGTCATCGTTTGGTAGAACAAACCGTACAAGATAATGGCGAGTTTTATTATGTAATTGAAAAGGGTAACTAAGACCACAGTTTTTTGAGTCGCTTTAAACTACTATTTAACCGCCAATTTAATAAGCCACAAGCCACGCCTAAACCAACGACCAAACCCACCCAAAAGCCGTAAACACCTAACGCTTGGCCATGCCATAATGGCCACATGGCTAAGCCATAGCCAACAGGCAAAGCTACAATCCAATAAGCAATCAGCGTCATAATCATTGGGCTACGCGTATTTTGAATGCCCCGTAAACAACCTGCTGCACCCACTTGTAAAGCATCAAAAATTTGATAAGCCGCGGCAAATAACAATAACTCCGCAGCAATTTTTTGCACTTGGCTGTCGGGCGTATATAAACGTGTAATGTAATCACTACAAAAAATAATAAACAACGCAGAACAGCAAGCAATCGTTGTCGTGGTGATAAAGCCAACTTGTCGTGTTAATAAAATGCCGTGAATATCTTTGCGACCATAAGCCTGACCGACGCGAATGGTCATGCTAATCGCTAAACTTAATGGCACCATAAACAGCATCGAAGTCACTGATAAAGCCACCTGATGAGCTGCTACAAACAATTCACCTAAAGGGCTAACCAACACCGCAATACATGAAAATAAACTTACTTCAAAAAAAATCGCTGCACCAATCGGCACACCTAATTTGCTAATTTGCCAAATGGTGGCTAAATGGGGTTTAAAATAATGCTGTAATAAACGGGTTTGTTTAAAGGAATTTGACCATAACACATAAGCCAACAAAACCAACATCATTGCTGTCATGACAATAGCAGTAGCCCAACCACAACCCGCACCGCCCATTTTGGGAATAAACCACCAGCCATAAATAAATGCATAGTTGGCAGGAATGTTTAATAAAATCCCTAAAAGACTAATCAACATAATCGGTTTGGTGTGGCCTAAAGCTTCGCTATAAAAGCGTAATACGCAAAAAATGGCTACCGCAGGCATGCCAAAAGACACCCCCTGTAAATACAGCTCAGTTTTGGCTTGTAAATGGGCTGGCACATCTAATAAAGGAAAAATAAAACTAATATGTTGAATAACCAACATCCCCAACAAACCAATGCCTAAACCCAACCATAAGGCTTGGTGAGTAATGCGTGGAATCTCGCTAAATTGTTTTGCTCCATAAGCCGCAGCAACTAAAGGGGTGGTGGCCATGACAATGCCCGAAATTAATAAAAATAATGGCAGCCAAACACTAGAGCCAATGGCCACTGCTGATAAGTCTAAAGGGGAAACTTGGCCAGCCATCACCGTATCAATAAAACCATAGCCCGCTTGGGCAAGTTGGGTGATTAAAATCGGCGCCATTAGGGTTTTGAGTGCAGTTAATTCATCACGCCATGTAGAGTTTTGCATTAATCGGCACGTCCATTATAAAACCATGTATTTTTTGGACTTAAAACCAACTCTTCTAAAAATTGTGGAAAGTTAATTTGAGTCTGTTTTTGCCAAATTAACGCTTGCTTCCATACCTCATCAAATTCGGCTAACTGTTTATTTTTAAAGGCAAAGACAATTTCATTGCCACTTTGACATTTTAAGGTAATGGTTTTTTCATTAAAGCTACGGTGGATGCGGTCAAGATTACGGCGAAAATAGGCATCTTTACGCCACAAGTTGACGACTAACACGCCTTGTTCATGTAACGCTTGATAACAGTATTGGTAAAATTGTTCGTCAAAAGCATCAGGCATTCCTTCACCATCATAAGCATCCAATAAAATCACTTGGCAAAAATCAACTTTGTTTTGCACATAAATTGCACCATCAGCCTCTAACACTTTAAAGCGTTTGTTATTAGCAGGTACTTGAAATAATTGCCGATGACTAATCACGTCCGCGCTGATTTCAACCGTCGTTATTTTGCTATCGGGTAATTGTTTATAACAAAATTTGGATAAAGAGCCACCGCCCAAACCAATTAATAGTAAGTGGTCAATTTGTTCATACAAAGGTAAAAAAGCCATCATTGCTTGAGTGTATTCAAACTCTAAAGCAAAAGGATCACTTTTGCGCATCACACTTTGAATCGCATCATGATTAAATTGAAGGGCAATCGTGTTCTTGGTTTCAAAAGTATAAAGTTCAGTTTTTTTATGCATAAGAAATCAGGTTTGGCCTAATATGACTTGTAACTTGGCACGATAGTCTATTACGTTAAAGGAGAGTTTGCAGGATACTGCAATCATAGACACAAGTATAACATTGTTCAGAGGTGTAAAATGTCAAACTATGCAAGCACAGTCACGCCAGTAGGTACAGCTAATATTCCCGTACGTCGTATGGACTTTGAATTTGATGATGCAATTCCCAAATATTGGTTTGATAATAACCCCATGCTGACCATGTTATTAACGGGTTTGTCTTGTGTGTTTCCTGAGGGCGAACGGATGTTTATGCGTGCGGTGCGTCATTATCAAGACCAAGTGACAGACCCTGTGTTGCAAAAAGAAATTCGCGCTTTTATTGGTCAAGAAGCTCATCATGGCAAAGAGCATCAAGCGTTTAATGAATTTATGGCACGTAAAGGTTTACCTATTGCCCAAATTGATCAATTTGTAAAAAATGCGATTGCTTTTGAAGAAAAAAATCTTTCTAAGCAACGTATGTTGGCCAAAACCTGTGCTTTAGAACATTTTACTGCGATGTTTGCCGAAATGATTTTGGAGCATCCCGAATTTTTAGATGGTATTGATGAGCGTTTAAAACCATTATGGTTATGGCATGCAATTGAAGAGAGTGAACATAAAGCTGTTGCTTATGATGTTTATCAGGCGACGGTAGGTAATTATTGGACGCGCACCAGTGAAATGGCGGCAACTACGATTTTATTTAGCTTTTTTACAGGTTTACATACCGTTCAATTATTAAGAGCCTCTGGTGAACAACGTAATATTAAGGCTATAGCCAAAGGTTTAAATAAATTGATTGGACGCAAAGGCTTTTTTAGGGGAATGTTGCCACATTATTTGGCTTATTATAGCCCTAATTTTCATCCTAATCAGAGAGATAGTACTGAGCTAAGAGAAAAAGGTTTAACTTTGTTGAAGCAATATTTAGGTGATAAAAAATCATTGGCAGCTTAATAGATAAGCGTTAATCTACAGGCGGGAATTTCCCGCCTTTTTGTTTTTATAAGAATAACGAAGGACGCATTGCTGTTAAATAATTGCGTCAGTCCAAAAAGAAGAGTGTTAATAATGAGTGCTGCACAATTTCCTGAACGCCATATTTTTACCCCTATTGTGATTGTTGGTTCTGGTTTTGCGGGCATTGGCACAGCCATTCGTTTGCAGCAAAAAGGCTTTAATGATTTTTTAATATTAGAGCAAGCCAATAACTTTGGTGGAACATGGCGCGATAATACTTACCCTGGTGCTGAGTGTGATGTGCCTTCTCATTTATATTCTTTTTCTTTTGAACCCAATCCCCATTGGTCTAAAGCCTTTGCTCCCCAAAAAGAAATTCAAAAATATTTATTACATTGTGCGCAAAAACATAAACTTGCTTCTAAAACTTTATTTAATGCCGAAGTAGTCAACGCCAGTTTTAATGAAACAAAAGGTGAATGGACAGTGACTTTAGCTGATGGTTGTACGGTACGCTGTCGGTTGTTAATTATGGGCAATGGTGGTTTAAGCAAGCCAAGCTATCCTGTCATTGAGGGTCAACAAAGCTTTCAAGGTAAGATCATGCACACTGCACGTTGGCATGAAAGCTTTGATTATGCAGGTAAAAAAGTGGCTGTGATTGGCACAGGTGCGAGTGCGATACAATTGATTCCTGAATTGGCCAAAACAGCAGCGCAAGTAGTGGTGTTTCAACGAACTCCTGCATGGGTGATGCCTAAATGGGATACGCATTTTTCGGCACATTTACAACAAGAATTTGCCGATCATCCTAATTTACGCAAAGCCTTACGTTATGGCATTTATTGGGGGGCAGAAGCCATGTCGATGGCTTTAATTTGGAATAGCCCACTGGCAAAAAGTATGCAATGGTTGGGAGAGTTGCACTTAAAAACCATTAAAGACAATACCTTGCGTAGCAAATTAACCCCAGATTATAAAGTGGGCTGTAAGCGGATGCTGATTTCTAATGATTATTATCCAGCGATGCAGCGTGATAATGTTCAGTTAGTAACCAACGGTATAAAAAAGATAGATAGCACAGGCATTCATAGTCAATTAGGCGAACATTATCCTGTTGATGCCATTGTGTATGCCACAGGTTTTCAAGTCAATGTTGCAGGTAGTCCATTTCCAATCACAGGCTTAGATAACCGTCAGTTAATGACGGAATGGACAACAGGTAGTGAAGCCTATAAAGGCATTAATATTAACGGTTATCCTAATTTGTGTTTATTGATGGGGCCAAATACGGCAGCAGGGCATACCTCAGTATTAGTCTATTTAGAAGGACAAATAGAATATGTCCTCAACTACACCAAAACCTTGTTTGATCTTTCGTTTAAATATTTAGATATTAAAAAATCAGCACAAGATAGTTTTAATAAAATGATTCAACGTCGAATGAAATATACCGTTTGGACAACAGGCTGCCAGAGTTGGTATTTAACCAAAGAAGGTAAAAACTCAACCCTATGGCCGGGTTTTTCGTGGGAATATCGTTTACGTACTGCCTTTTTTAATCATGATGATTATGAGCGAGTCGGGGCAAAATATCAAAAAGGTGTGCGTACCAAAAAACAGAAAATCATCACATAATCTTAACAAATAATCATGTTAAGCTGAGTTTTATTTCTTTTTCATGGACTTAGTGTATGAACACATGGTTGTCCTCATCACAAAATGCGCGTTTTCTGTCCTTTGTGCTAGTAGCTATTGGTTTTATAGTTGCTGTCAAATTAGGGTTATTAGTACCGATTTATGCTGGATTATTAGCCTTTTGTTTGGTTACGCGCTTTTCGGACAAAATAGTTGATGAGCGGATTCGCTCAATTCGCTCAAAATGGATAGCAACAAGCTTGGTCACAGCGTTAGTCGTGTTAGTGTTGGTTGGCGCAGGAGCAGGTATTCATGCGATGCTCAAAGCAACCACCGATGTCCATGAGTTAATGATTAAAATGAGTGAAATTTTACATTCAGCACGCTCATGGTTACCTGAAAAAATCAGTAATGCTATTCCACAACAAAGTGATTTATTAACAAAACTCAGTGATTGGTTGCGTACCCATGCTACTGAAATTGGCACCTTTGGTTTAGGGGCATTAAAAGGCATTGGTTTGGCTTTGTTTGGCGTGTTATTAGGGGCGTTAATTGCGGTCAGTGATGCCACACGCTCAAGTAGTTTTGGCACTGTGACACAAAACTTACTCAATCAGGTGATAGCTCTACGTGAGTCATTTTGGCGGGTGGCAATTGCCCAAGTTAAAATATCTGCTTTAAATACTACATTAACAGGTATCTATTTGGCGGTAGTTTTGCCCATGTTTGGTGTACAGTTGCCTTTAATTAAAACGCTAATTGCCGTAACGTTTATCGCAGGTTTATTACCTGTGGTTGGTAATTTAATTTCTAATACCGTCATTACCATTATTAGTTTAAGTCATTCTTTTGCGGTGGCGGTAGCGGCATTAGGTTTTTTAATTGTGGTGCATAAATTAGAGTATTTTATTAATGCGCGTATTGTTGGCACACAAATTAATGCCAAAGCATGGGAAATTTTATTGTGTATGATGGTCATGGAACGATTGTTAGGTTTGGTAGGTGTAGTTGCAGCTCCAGTTTTTTATGCGTGGCTTAAAGCGGAATGGCATAGATGGGATCAAGTACAACAAAAGCCCAGTAATTTGCACCAGTTATAATAATCTGTGTAAACAAGACTAGCTCAGAGGGCGCGAATCGTGTATTTTGCGCCTTTTATTTTTAGAGCTTTGTACTCAGAAGCTCTGTTTTAATCAGGGGCTGTTATAGCCTGAGATATTTAGGAATGTCGTTCAATGAATAAATTATTATTAGCTGCCAGTATCAGTGCCGCCGTTTTATTAGCTGCTTGTGATGGCCCAAAACCACCCCCAAAAAAATTAGAAAGTGAAGATGCTAAAGCAGCTTACAGTATTGGTTATATGACTGCTAAATCAATGTCTAATCAAGTGCCTAATTTAGATGCAAAAAGCTATAACAAAGGCTTTCAGGACGCTTATGCCAAAAAAGAGCCTGCTATTAAAGAAGAGGACATGAAAACGATTTTGATGGCTTATGAGCAAAAAATTCGTGACTCTTATCTTGATAACGCGCGGAGTGTTTCTGCAAAAGTATATGTTCCGCTAGCTATTGCGTTATCGAGCTTAGTGAGGTCTTATTCTGAATTTCGTTCTCATATCGACTTTGATAAGGGCACCGCTCCAGTTGGGTCTATTAACCGTTTTAAAAGCGCATGCAAATCGTTTGAATCGGTCCTGCAAGACCTGTTCCAGAGAGGGGCGTCCGCATATTTGACTATCGCGCTCGAAAAAGAGCTGTCTTCATTCTCATCATTCCTTCAGATATCTTTAGAATCTAATTCTATTTCGAAAAAATTCACGTTGTCACCTAAATTCTACGGTAGCTCAGGAAGCTTCAATTTTTCTTTCCATGATATGGAGACAGGGCGTCGCCCGTTATCCTATAATTTAGCTAAGGTTCTATCATATGTAATTCCAGTAATTCCCGTGCCTGGAGTCTATTTTTCTATAGAAGAAGAAAATATATCAAGCCCGATATACTCAAGAGATTTTGAGCTTCGTTTCCAAAAAGATACGTTGTTAATAAATGCTTTGATAAAAGAGGTCAGGGGAGATCTCTCCCTTTTCACTTATTGTCTGCGGGAGCTCCTCTCCCTCCTCCGTGCGGAAGGCGTCCCC
>NZ_CALETI010000137.1 GCF_937920075.1 uncultured Agitococcus sp. | reverse complement strand
GATGTTGTCGGACGCTAAAGCAGCTAAGGTGGCTTGTAGCTCTGCTTGGCTATTATGTTGGCCTTCAGCACTCAAAAAGAAGGTTTTATCATTAACAATGCTCTGCCATTGACTATCTTTTTGTTGTTCATAACGTAATAAAATGCGCCAGTAGGGATGATTAGCTAGATTTTGTTGTTTGGCTTGTTGCTGCCATGTGTCTAGGTTTGAGGCAAAACTAAATTGACTAATAAATAAAGAGCTAAGAATAAATAGAGGAAATTTCATTGAGTAAAAGAGACTATTAATTGTTATAAGAAGTATCAAACGTAGAATGTTCCCTCTCCTAAATTAGGAGAGGGCTAGGGAGAAGTAGTTAATTAACCAGCATAAGCAGCTAATTTGCTATCTTGAGCCATAACTTTGTTTAAGGCAGCTAAAACATCACCAGCGGTTTTGTTTTCGGGAGCAAAAATTTTGCCAAAGTGTGTTTGGGTTGCTTGGAAGAAGGTTGTTTTGTCTTCTGCTTTAATTTTTAATAAATTGGCTAATACTTCTAAAGTTTCGCCACGACCGACAGACATATCACGGGCTAAACGCTCAGAGTTAGTACTCATAAACATACCTAAACGAGCACGAGAGCTAATAACGCCATCAGCTTGACAACCTGCTGTACCAGAGGTAATACCAAAAGTTTGGTTATAAGAAGTACCATTGGTAGTGGCCGCTAAAACTTTAGGGGCAACACCTGATTGGCCAGCCCACACCATAGTTCCCCAACCACAACCTACATCTTGGTCAGCCATTACAACAGAAGAGCTTGCTAATAAAGCAACAGCTAATAATTTTTTCATGGTTTAATCCTTATTAATTTTTTTAAACAGCAGCATAAGTAGCTAATGTACTATCTTGAGCCATGACTTTGTTTAAGGCAGCTAAAACATCGCCAGCAGTTTTGTTGTCAGCAGCAAAAATAGTGCTAAAGTGTTGTTGAGTGGTTTTAAAAAATAAGCTTTTATCTTGTTCTTTAACACCCATTAAATCGGCTAAAACATTTAAGGCTTCGCCTTGACCAACCGACATATCACGAGCTAAACGCTCAGAGTTAGTGCCCATAAACATACTTAAACGAGCACGAGAGGTGATGACACCATCTGATTTACAGCCTAAAGTACCTGATGTGATACCAAAAGTTTGATTACCATAAGTACCATTGGTCGTTGCTGCTAAGACTTTAGGGACAACACCTGATTGACCCGCAAATAAAATCGTACCTAAACCACAGCCGACATCATCATCAGCGATTGCCATGCTTGAACTTGCTAATAAAGCGATTGCTAAGAGTTTTTTCATAATCATTATTTCCGTGTTTGTTTTAGAAATTTAACAACTTCCGAAGCTTGAGACTACCCGATTGTTTTTTATTCGCCAAGCCTTATTGTTGTAATAATTGCTTATTAATTGCCCAATTAATGTGTTCTTGCACCAAATTGGACACGATTGATTTCTTTTCTTGCAGTGCTTGAACAATAGCTGTTGAGTAGGGGGCATTGCCTAAACCAATGGCAATATTACGCAAAAAGCCTTCATAACCAATGCGCCGAATCGGTGAGCCTTCGGTTTTCTGCAAATAAGTTTGTTCTGACCACGCAAATAATTCGAGTAATGACAGTTGGTCTAAGTGATGACGTACTTTAAAGTCGTCTTCTTGGGATAGTTGGGCATAACGATTCCATGGACAAATCAGTTGGCAATCATCGCAACCAAAAATACGATTGCCAATTTTGTCGCGTAATTCTTCAGGAATAATGCCTGTGTATTCAATGGTTAGGTAGGCAATACATAAGCGCGCATCTAATTGATAAGGCGCAACAATGGCTTGAGTAGGGCAAATGTTTAAGCAGGCTTGGCACGAGCCACAATGATGGCTAACAGGGGTATCAGCAATGAGTGGTAAGTCAGTAAATAATTCACCTAAAAAGAAAAATGAACCTGCTTGTTTGTTGATGAGCATGGTGTTTTTGCCAATCCAGCCCAAACCCGCTTGTTCAGCAACTGCTCGCTCTAAAACAGGCGCAGAATCGACAAAAGCGCGATAACCTAAGTTATCAATTTCTAAACTAATTTTTTCGGCAAATTTTTGCAGACGTTTGCGTAAAGTTTTATGGTAATCACGGCCTAAAGCATAACGCGCAATCACCCCTTGTTGAGGATAATCGGTAATGGTGCGTGGTGTGGGTTTATGCTGCAAATAATCCATACGCACACTAATAATGCTTTGGGTATTTTCGACTAATAATTCAGGCCGCCAGCGTTTTTCACCATGACTCGCCATATAAGTTAGATCGCCATGATAGCCTTTGGCTAACCATGCTTGTAAATGTTCGCCATGTTGTCCCAAATCAATACCACTAATCCCTACTTGTTGAAAGCCAAAGTCTTTGCCCCAATTTTTGATTTGTTGGGTGAGTTGCTGCATAGCATCAAGATGAGGAATTTTTTGCATTTTGACAAATAAGTGATAAAGGATTAGGTTCATAGACCCTCACCCCAACCCTCTCGCAAAGGAGAGGGAGTTCTCTCTCCCTGTGGGAGAGAGTTAGAGTGAGGGAGAAATAGAGTAATATGCTCAAATTTAAGTCTTAAAGTATCATTTGAGTGA
>NZ_CALETI010000136.1 GCF_937920075.1 uncultured Agitococcus sp. | reverse complement strand
GGTATGATTGAACATAATACTAACCAATGGTTGCAACTTGACCTACCAGAATTACCTAGTTTTTATTTACAAGGAGAGAAGCGTATCAGTGTCTGTGGTGCACACCGCTTATGGGCACTTGAAATGGCATTGATTGAACAATTTAACAATCAAAACCCGCTCAAATAATATGTCTATCATTAATGGTATGTTTAAAAAACTTAGCTTTTTGTTGCCGCGTAATTTTACACGGCAAATGGCTGTATTTTCTGCAATATCATTATGTGTAGCTTTGGCTATTTTTGCTGGAACTATTTATCAACAACAACGAACAATCAACCAAAAAAGTGCCGTTAATCAAGGTATTTTGGTCATCAAAAATCTCAGTACGATTGTTGAACAAGATGTATTAATTGCCAACAAAAAATCTATTAGAACTTTATTATTAAATACAGCTATTTTCTCTGAAATTCGAGAATTAATTATTACTGACAATGAAGGCACCGTTTTAGTTCATGTTGAACATAAATTGAATGAAGAACCCACTGAAAAAGCGAATAATAGCCAATTAAAAATACCAAAAACCAAGGATTTATATTATACCGTTGATAAAGAAAATAGTCAGATTTTCTTTTGGCAGCCCATCGCCGATTATGGTTGGGCATATATGCTCTATGACTATAAAAACCAATCTGATACTTATTTGCAAATTTTAAAAAGAGCTTTATTATTTGCGTTTATTATTTCTATTATTTCGGGTTTTTTGTTATTTTATTTATTAAAAAGTCCTATTCAACAACTCAATCGTTTAATTGATTTTGCCAAACAACTGGATGTTTATAAAAAAGGTGAGCAAAGCTCTATACATATTGATTCTCATTTAGAAGAAATCCAAGAGTTACATAGCGCGTTAAATCAATCTGCCTTACGTTTATATCAACAAAGTCAAGAACTTATCCAATCTAAAGAACGTTATAGTCACGTCATCAACAACGTTCATGAAGTTATTTTTCAAACAAATACTCAAACTATGTTTAGCTTTTTAAACGAAGCATGGCAAAAGTTAAGTAAATATCCAATTGAAAATTCATTGGGTAAACCGATGGTTGATTTTCTATCAGAGCAACATCAAGAACATATTTTTCATGCGCTTCAAAAATTATTTAATGGTTCAATTAGTGAGTTTAGAGATAATGTACAAATTATTACTGCAGCACATGAAGAAATTTGGGTTGATTTATGGATTAGTTTAATTTATGAAAAAGACAAACATGGTAATACGATAATTTGTGGAACAACAGGCACGATTAATGATATTAGTACTCAAAAACAAACAGAAAGTGCATTAATTGCGGCCAAAGAAGCCGCCGAATCTGCGACTAAAGCTAAAAGTGAATTTTTAGCAACCATGAGCCATGAAATTAGAACCCCCATGAATGGTATTTTGGGCATGGCACAATTATTATTAGAAACTCCCTTAAATAATGAGCAACAAGAATATTCGCGTATTTTATATCACTCTGGCCAAGCCTTATTAACCATTATTAATGACATTTTAGACTTTTCTAAAATTGAGGCTGGTAAACTCACCATTGAAATGATTCCGTTTGATTTACAAAAAATTTGTGAAGAAGTCTGTGATTTATTATTATCACAAGTTCAAAGCAAAAATATAGAATTAGTACTTGCTTATAGTCCAAGCTGCCCACGAACACTCATTGGTGACCCTAATCGTATTCGGCAAATTTTGCTCAATTTATTAGGTAATGCGATTAAATTTACTAAAAATGGTTATGTCGCTTTAAAAATTTATGCCGATGTTATTACCCCTGCGACTGTTGATTTGAATATTGAAATCATTGATACAGGCATTGGTATTCCTCTTGATAAACAAAGCAAATTATTCCAATTATTCTCTCAGGCAGATGCAACCACCACACGACGTTTTGGCGGCACAGGTTTAGGGCTTGCGATTAGTAAAGGCTTATCAGAATTAATGGGTGGCACAATTACTCTCGAAAGCACACCTAGTATTGGTTCCACCTTTAAAGTACAACTTAGCCTAAAACGTCAACATGCCGTTGAACGCTCTATGCCACAATATCCTGAGTTGTATTTTATGCCTGCTTTGGTAGTGGACAGTTTAGAAATCAACCGCAAACATATCAGCGACTGTTTACAACGCTATGGCATGCGTGTTGAAACCGCTAGCTCTGCCGAGGAAGGCTTAGTTAAACTAAAATTAATGAATCACTTATCGCCTCGTGTACCGTTTATTTTAATTGACCAGAATCTCACCAAATCATCTGAAGGCTTATCGTTTGCACATTCAATTCGTCAAAATCCTATTTTTTCTAATAGTCATTTGATTTTAATGAGCCAAACACCTTTGCGTAATTTGCCAAATAGCCTATATAGTGCTTTTAATGGTTTTATTGCCAAACCTTTGCGCTTTTATCAATTAATTAACGAAATCTCCGCGCTCAATAGTGGTAAAAAAACCTTTTTACAAACCAAAGAAAACTTAGCCGAAACGTCAGAAACTAATGCTAATTTATCATTGAACAATACATTAAATACACCAATTATTAATAGCACATCAGCCATTAATCGTGGCGCAATTAGAGCCTTATTAGCTGAGGATAATATTGTAAATCAAAAGGTTGCCCTAAAAATGCTCGAAAAAATTGGCATTGATGTAGATATTGCTAATAATGGCAAAGAAGCAGTCAAAATGGCCGAAGAAAAAGACTACGATTTAATTTTTATGGATTGTCAAATGCCCGAAATGGATGGTTTTGATGCAACTCGTAGTATTAGACACCTAGAGCAAAAAAATGCCAAAGAAGCCACTCCCATTATTGCTCTTACCGCAAACGCTCTGGAGGGCGATAAAAACCAATGTTTAGCCGCAGGAATGACCGACTTTTTGGCTAAACCGCTCAAACAAGATGCTTTACATAATTTATTAAAAAAATATCGCTTTAATTAAAACTCGCCTTAGCTACTTCATAACAATCATCAATATGTTGATAAACTATTCTTCTTAACACAAAATAACCCAATCCTGCTGCTACCATTTGCCCACCAAAAGGAATAAATTTCGCCACTTGTTTAGAAATCACTTTGGTTGCCATATTTTGTACACTTTGCCGCACTAAAGTTCGCGTTACCACTAAACCAATAAATTGCGAACCTCGTTTTGCTACTTCTGACCACACTACTTTTTTAGTTTCGGCATCAAATGCTTCTATTTGTTCAGGTGCTAAGCCAAAACGACGACTAATTTCTGGAATTAATACCGTCAACATACTGGCATCAACCATCACATCCAAAAATGGCACTGGTACAACCGCCACCCCTGCCGATACTAATGCGCGTTTACGTGCCAAAGTTCGACACTGTTCTTTTATTGTCTCTAGTTCGTGCTGACGAGACATAAATACCCCCTTTTAACTTTTTAAAGTGTTATGTTATATTGTAACAACTATCAACAAAGATTTTATTTCCATGACTGTAGAGTGTCTTGCCATGAAAAACCAGCTTACATTACTCGCTGCAAGCTTATTATTACTACAAAATGCTTATGCCGAAAACAATAAAATGTTAAGTGCGGCTTCACAATTTAATCCCTCTATCTCATTAATTTTAGATGGTAATTATTATCATGATAATAAAAAAGGCAAAGCCAGTGATTATTTAGAAGAAATAGCAGGAATTAGCCACACCGTACATGATACACATACAGAACACGAGCATGGTTTGGAAAAAGGCTTTAATTTGGGTGAGTCAGAATTGGTGATGTCGGCAATTGTTGACCCATATTTTGATGGCAAATTAACCTTAGCGATTGATAGTCAAGGCGCAACTGAGCTTGAAGAAGCATGGTTACAAACACGCATGTTACCTGCTGGCTTAAAGGTAAAAATGGGTAAGTTTTTAAGTGACATTGGTTATTTAAATAATCAACATCCTCATACTTGGGATTTCGCCGACCAAAATTTAGCCTATAGTGCCTTATTAGGTGAACACGGCCTAATGGATACAGGTTTACAACTCACATGGCTTGCCCCCACGCCATTTTATGCCCTGTTTGGTTTAGAAGCCTTACAAGGCAAAGAGCAAGAGCGTTTTGGGGCATTAGTTGATGAAGAACTCAACCATGAAACCATTGACGAAAATACTATGTTGGGTGGCGTTGCTGAGCAAAAAGCAGGGCCACGTATTAACACACTTTTTGCCAAATTTGCACCCGATTTGGGCAGTAATCATGCCTTGCAATGGGGAGTTTCTTATGCCCAAGCCACGCAATACCAACAATTATTAGACGAAGATGAAACCGCACAAACTGGCGATGAAATGGCATTAGATGGCAAGCAAACACTCATTGGGACAGATATTGTTTACAAATGGGATGGTGCTGGCCAATATGGTCAAGGTGACTTTAAAGTCATTGCTGAATATCTAACCCTTAAAAAAGAGTTGACAGTTGCCGCCTCTGGTATTGGTATGGACACAGATGGTGATACCATTTTAGATACCTTTCCTTTAGCGATTGGCAACAAAGTGACTGGCAAACAAGATGGCTATACCCTACAAGCCAGTTATGGTATTGCACCGCGTTGGCAAGTATCACTACGCCATGATGCCACAGGCAATACCAATGAATTAAATAATGCAGGCACTAAAGTCAGCTTTAAAGACTCTAGCCGTAATAGCCTTGCTGTGAGCTTTTATGCCAGTGAGTTTTCACGCTTACGCTTACAAGCGAGCCAAGCTGATTTAGCGGATGAAACAGGCAAAGTTGAAAAAGTAAATCAGGTATTTTTGCAATATACCCATAGCTTAGGCCCACATGGCGCACATAAGTTTTAGAGAAAAACATGAAAAAATCGGTCATTTTTAGCTTATTAGCCTTATTCAGTACACAGCTTTTTGCAGCAGTGAATATTGTGGCAACAACCAGTAGCATGGGTATGTTAAGTCGTACTGTGGGAGCAGATTTAGTCAAAGTGACCGAACTTGCTCCTCCAGACCGTGACGTACATACCTTACAAGTTCGACCATCCATGCTGCAAGCCTTACGCCAAGCGCAATTAGTGGTGTCGATAGGTGCTGAGCTTGAACAAGGATGGTTACCGCCTGCCATAGAAGGCGCGGCAAATCCCAAAATTTTGCCCAATACCAATGGTTATTTTGAAGCGGCTGCCCAAGTTTCTTTAATTGATATTAAAACCAATGCCGACCGTAGCCAAGGGGATGTTCATCCTTTAGGTAATCCACATATTCAATTAGACCCCATTCGCATGGCCGATGTTGCTGTCGCTTTAGCCGAACGCTTAGCCAAATTAGATGCTAATAATGCCGCACGTTATCGGCAAAATGCTCAACAATTTAAAGCAGAAGTAAATGCCAAAATGCCTCAATGGCAAAAACTCGCTGCAAATAGCACAGGTGTCTTGTTGTATCACAAAGATGGTAATTATTTACTCAACCGTTTTAATATCCCTTTGTTAGCTTATATTGAACCCTTAGCAGGTATTCCCCCTACAGCAAGTCATTTGCTTGGCTTAGTTAAACAATATAAAGGCAAACAAGGAGTGATTTTGCATACCATTTATCAAGGTCATGCAGGTATTGGCCAACTTTCTCAACAATTAGGATGGAAACACACCGCCTTACCTTTAGAGCCTGCTAATAATAGCAATAGTCAGGCTTATTTTAGTTTGATTGAACAATGGCTGATGGCTGCTCATTAAAAATTAGACTCCGTTGAGATTCTTGGTTATGCTCAAAATAATACATACAAATATAACCCCTTGAGCATTATGTCTTTATTACGCCTAAATAATATCAGTGTCGGTTATCAACAACCGATTTTAGCCAATGTTTCTTTGCAGCTTGAGGTGGGCGAAGTGTTGGGTTTATTGGGTAGTAATGGTTGTGGCAAAAGTACCCTGTTTAAAATGTTATGTGGCGAAGCACAGTGTTTTGCAGGCACTTGGCAACTTGCTCCGAACACCCAAATTAGCTTACAAAAACAACATCCTGTGCGTTTAGCTAATTTTCCCTTGTCGGTCAAAGAATATTTAGCCCTAATGCACGCTAACAGCCAAACGATGCCGCCACGTTTAGATGCTTTATTAAATAAGCGGGTGGACAGTTTATCGGGTGGACAATTTCAATTATTAAGTATTTGGGCCTGTTTAGCCTCACCTAGCCAAGTGATTTTGCTAGACGAACCCACCAATAATTTAGACCCTTTAGGCGTAAGTTTATTAATTGACTTGTTGCAACAACGCCGCGCTGAGCAAGGCATTATGTTAATTAGCCACGATAAAGATTTTGTCACCGCCACCACCTCCAGACAAATAGATGTCACTGCCCTCCACTGCTCGGATGTTGGCTAGTATGAATTTGTTATTTGATCCTTTATTTCAAGTGCCATTAGCCGTTGGTTTATTAGCCAGTATTTTATTGCCGTTATTGGGTTGCTTATTACATGCCCGCGAAGAGTGGCTTGCTGCATTAGGTATTGCCCATATCACCGCGGCGGTGCAATTATTAGGGGCAACTGTTGAATTATCGTTATTAGCTAGTGGCGGTTTAGGGGCAATTGTCGCGGTCATCGCCAAATATAGTTTTAGCCAACAAGGTAACTTAGGTTATGGCTTATTAATGTTAATGGGTTGGGCAATTTTGTATTTAGTGGCGGCTAATAGCTCATTGGGTGAATCGTTGGCTCATGCTTTAAGTGATGGTCAAATTTTTTTGGTTGGCAAAGAACAACTCATTGCCATGATTGTGGTTGCCATTCCCTTTTTAATTTGTTTACCGTGGTGGTCAAAACGTTTATTACGCGCCCGTTTTTTTGTCGGTTATGAACAAGCCAATAAATTGTCTGCATGGCGTTGGCATGGTAGTTTTGATTTATTAGCGGCTTTATTATTAGCCTTTAGTACGGCTTCTTTAGGGTTAATGGCCAGTTTTGCTTTAGTGTTGTTACCTGCTTGGGCAGTATTTACATGGACAAATACATGGCGAAGCGCACTTATCGCTAGTGTGATGTTAGGTGTAGCCAGTTATATGGCAGCTTTTGTGCTTGCATTACAATACGACCAACCGTTTGCACCTGTGCAAGTAGCTGTTTTGTTGGTGATGGCAATTTTATTAAGAAGCGTGATGCCACCTATTTTAAAAATACACAAAACCGCTTAACTCATCATTTTTTCACATTGTCTTCACTTAGTCCTACCCTAATGATTTACACTATACTAAAAGTCGTTATCACTTAGGGTATGTTATGACTAGCCAAGAAAACTTTTTACAACTTTGCCAACAGCGTATTCAACCTTGGCTCGAACAATTTTTACAACAACAAAACCAACTCTCTAGCCCTTTAGCAGCCGCTATGCGTTATGCCGTATTAAATGGTGGCAAACGAGTTCGTCCTGCTTTAGCTTATGGTGCGTGTTTGGCTTGTGGTGGAGATATGGCACAAGCAAACTCTGCGGCAGGGTCTGTTGAATTAGTGCATTGTTATTCTTTAGTCCATGATGATTTACCCTGTATGGATGATGATGATTTACGCCGTGGTGTGCCTACTTGTCACAAAGCTTTTGATGAAGCCACTGCTTTATTAGCAGGAGATACCTTGCAAGCTCTTGCCTTTGTTGCTTTAAGCCAAAGCTCATTATCCGACCAACAAAAAAGCCAACAAGTCCAAAAGCTCGCTTTGGCGAGTACTGATATGGCCGTTGGTCAAGCCCTTGATTTGGCAGGTGAAGGTCAACAGCTTTCTGTGGCTCAACTTGAGCAAATTCATCAACACAAAACAGGCGCACTCATTAAAGCCAGCGTGTTAATGGGCGCGATTGCTGCTGGTTGCACGGATGAACCCACACTACAAGCCCTTGAAATTTATGCCAATAAACTTGGTTTGGCTTTTCAAGTACATGATGATGTGTTGGATGTGATTGGTGATACTCAAAAACTTGGCAAACAAGCAGGCGCAGATGCAGAACTTAATAAAGCCACTTATCCTGCCTTATTAGGATTAAGCCAAGCACAGCAATTGGCCACTGAACTCCATGATCAAGCCATTGCCGCAATTAAACCTTTAGGTTGTAAGGCCAATGCCTTAGTGTGGCTAGCTGATTTTTTAGTTGATAGAGAAGATCGGAAGAGCGTCGT
>NZ_CALETI010000135.1 GCF_937920075.1 uncultured Agitococcus sp. | reverse complement strand
ATGATTCCCTCCACACATGGGAAGGATTAGAAGCCAATAGAACAGACTATAAGGCCATTTTTAACGAGGCTAAGGCCAATGGATGGATAAACCCTTTAAGTAATCAAGGCGCGTCTTATGAGCTACCTGACCCCTTACCTATTACAAGCAGTTTTGCCCCTGTCATGCCATTTAGTGCTGATTTATTACCCCCTGTTTTGCAAGAGTTTGTATATGATGAAGCTGACAGAATGCCTGCCCCTGTATCATTTGTTGCGGTATCTGTTTTAGTAGCATTAGGAAGTGTAATTGGTGCAAGTTGCGGTATTAAACCAAAGCAAAAAGATGATTGGTTAATTGTTCCTAATTTATGGGGAGGTATTGTTGCACCGCCCACTTCTAAAAAATCCCCTGCTATTGATTCAGGAATGCGCCCACTTAACTTCTTAATAAACAAGGCGCGTGAATCTTATGAAAGCGACTTAAAAAGCCATGAAAAGGATAAAATGCTTTATAAGTCCAAATTAGAGGGCTTAGAAGCAGACTTAAAAAGCGCGTCAAAAACATCATCAAAAAGTAAACCCCAAAAAACACGCGAAGAATTAGCAGAACTCATTTGCAAGGAAAAAGAAAACGAGCCTATGCCGCCATGTTTAAGGCGTTATAAAACTAATGATTGCACTGTACCCAAGTTAGGGGAATTAGAGTGTGCAAACCCTAATGGCATTCTTGTTTTGCGTGATGAATTGATAGGCTTACTTGCAGGATTAGACAAAGAGGGGAAAGAGGAAGACCGCGCCTTTTATTTAGAGGGTTTTAATGGTACTGGCAGTTACGATACTGACAGAATAATGAGAGGTAGTCTTTTTATTAAAAATCATTGTTTATCAGTGTTTGGAGGCATACAACCCGATAAACTAATCGCTTATTTAGAGCAAGCGTACAGTGGTTTAGGCAATGATGGATTGTTGCAGCGTTTTCAAATGCTTGTTTATCCCGACCCTATTGAGTGGCAATACCGCGACAGATACCCTAATCGTGAAGCCGCCAATGTCGTTTTTGATATATTCAAAAAACTGTCAGAAACTGATTTTTTACAGTTTGGCGCAAACCCGATAGATGAATACAACAAACGCCCTTACTTTAGATTTACGCTTGATGCACAGGCGTTTTATGTGGAGTGGACTCATAAACTAAACACTCAAACGATACCTAATGAAGAAAATACGGTTATTCAACAACACTTAGGCAAGTATGAGCGTTTATTACCTGCATTAGCGTTAATCTTTCACCTGATTGATTGTGCAAGTATTGGCCAAGCAAATGATTTTGGCGTAAGCCTTGAAGCAATCAAAAGAGCCGCCTTGTGGTGTGAGTATTTAGAAACTCATGCAAGGCGTGTATATGGCCTGATTGATGGAATGGGAATGCGCCCTGCCTTAACACTCTCTCAAAAAATAGAAGCACTTATAAAACGCACTGCCAAAACTGACGAAACCCCCGAAAATTGGTTAAAAGATGGCTTTACCTTGCGAGACGTAAGGCGCAAACAATGGCAACACTTAAAGGATGATATTGCTATCGAAAAGGCATTAACGGTACTTACTGATAATTATTGGATTGTCCCAAATGACACACAAATTTCAAAAATTGGAGGAAGACCAACAACACGCTATTTTATTTCTCAAAAAATAAAAATGTGTCAGATACCTACTGCCAAAACTGACGAAACTCAAAAAACGTACAATTCTAGCCAAAAAATTGGTCAAAAAATAGGTTTTGGCAGTTTTGGCAGTACCCATCTAGGGGATTTTGAAAATTTAGAAAATGATTCTCTGATTTTGCAAAAAAATGAATGGGATGATGATTTTAAAACGCCAATTGACCCAAATGACAAAAAAGTGAGTTGTAATATGTGCGAGCATTACGCATGGGATTGTGCCAAAGGTATAGAAGTTATTGACGAAAAT
>NZ_CALETI010000134.1 GCF_937920075.1 uncultured Agitococcus sp. | reverse complement strand
GAGTATGGCCATAGCCAACAAGCACCTAATGGCATGGTTAGAGTAAGTGCTAGACTAGCATTGTATGAGTTGGAGCAAGCCGTGAGGAGTGTACAATGAGTCAAGCAGAAATAGAGTTGGCACTCTTTGACAAGCTAGAAGCGGTTAAGGCTTCGTTGCCTACAATTTATTATCCAAACAGCTTAAACAATGGCAAACCTAACCCACCTACAGGCGAGCATATCCGAGTTAGTATTTTAAATGCAGGGACTAACGCTTTAGGCATTGCAACAACAAACCAAACACTAGGACTTATGCAATGCTCTATCTTTGTAAAAGACGGCACAGGCACAGTGAGAGCGGCTCAAATTGCGGATTTAATTTTGAGCGCATTTGCACGAAATACGGTATTATCTAATAATGTTCGCATTGACAAAACAGGCAGCGTAAACACTGGATTTACACAAGACGGGTGGTATATGTTGCCTGTAACCGTCCCATATCAACAGATTACGAGGTAACTCAAAATGACCGCAGCTTTAGTACAAACAACCGCAGGGGCAACTATTGGCATTAGTGCCACATTGCCAGCTACAAACGATGCCGCAGGGTACGCAGCATTAACCTTTTCTTTGATTGGCGAAGTAACCGACTTAGGCGAATTTGGCCGCGAATATGCAACGGTTACGCATAACCCTATCGCATCAAGACGCACTATCAAGCGTAAAGGCTCTTTTAACGATGGCACAATGGCTTTACAGTTAGCGATTGACCGTGACGATGCAGGGCAGATTATCGCGCTTGCAGCCGTTGGCTCTGATGCTAACAAAGCGATTGCTATTACATACCAAGACGGCTCAAAAGATTATTTTAGCGCGTTGGTTATGTCGTTTAAAACAAACGCTGGCAGTGTTGACCAGATTTTGTCAGGTTCTATTAACCTAGAAATCAATACCGATATTATATCTGTTGCCTTGCCATAATCTTTAAACCATTACGCCCCTAGCAATAGGGGCAACAAAACAAATAGAGGCTATTATGGATTTATCGACTTTATTACCAAAAAATGATGCTGTTATTCAGTTGAAGCATCCTGTGACTGGTGAGTTTTTGCCTGATATTGAGATTACTATTGTTGGCCATGACTCGCCTGTATTTAAAAACGCAATCAAAGCACGAGCCAAGGCACAAATAGCGCGTAAGTCTAAAGAGTTAGACTTAAACGCTAACGAGCGCGATACCATCGAGCTATTGGCACAATGTACGTTAGGCTGGAAAGGTATCTCTGAGGGCAGCAAAGTTATCGAGTTTAGCTTTGATAATGCTGTCAGTCTTTATACACGTTATAACTGGATTAAAGAGCAAATTGATAATGCTATTAGCGACCGCGCCAATTTTTTTATCAATGCGTAGAGAATCTTAAACTCTACGCTAAACAGCAAGCGTGGTGGAATAGTTGTCCGCAAACTAAAGGCGCGAAAGAATACAATCGTATTACGCGCCTAAAGCAATTCACGCAAAAAAATCCCACCCTAACGCCTGATATGCCTACTTTAACAAGTGGGCTTTATCTTATCAATTTACTGCATGAAGCAGGAACAATCTCTTATAATGACGGTATAGCAAAACGGCTATCTTGGACTGAGTTAAAAGCGTGGGCTGATTTATCGGGTTATGTGCTAGACTCATGGGAAGCTGATACAATTATGCAGCTAAGTCTTGTGTATGCTGATATGCTAAACGAGGCAACAGACCCTTTGTGTCCTATGCCTATGGTTCGCGTAATGACTCAAGATAAACGCGCACAAGTGGCTAACAGTGTTAAAAACGCGCTACGCTCAATCGGTAAAAAGAGGTGATAAGATGGCAGATTTATTGATGATTGGGCTTGGTGTTGATACTAGACGATTACGCGATGGTGAGCGAGCATTAGGCAGTTTACAACGCGCAGGCAACAACACAGAAAACGC
>NZ_CALETI010000133.1 GCF_937920075.1 uncultured Agitococcus sp. | reverse complement strand
TAAAATTCTTGCCTTCTTATTCTTTTCAATCCAAGTGTTTAACTTTTCTATTGACTGTTGATTAGGGTAATCGATGTTAAAGTCAAAGAAAACTTCAAATTGTTTTTGAGCAAAACAATTCGTTATTAAAAATAAAAAAAAGATGACGGTTAGTCTTTTCATTTTTTTACAATCAAGATTTCTACTCTTCTATTTGCAATTCGTTCAGTTTCATTTTTTTCTGGAATTGGGTAAATTGGATTTCCACTTCCAAAACCATGATATGCTAATCTATTAACTTGAATTCCTCTATCTTTCAAAAAAGTAAAAATTTTTAAAGCTCTTCTAAAAGAAAGTTTTGTTACTGAGGTATTTGGGTTACAACATATATTGCCGTTTATTTTGATTACCAGTTTTGGATTTACTACCATAATCATGTATAATTCTTCAAGAATTGCATATGATTCTGGAATGATTTTTTCTGAATTAAACATAAAATGAATATTTTCAATTCTAACAAAATCTCCAACTTTGGCCTTAGCAAACCTTGCCGACAATTCTTTTTGTTCTGCTTTTATTCGTTTTAATAACTCATCACAATCATGGAAAGCAGGGCAATTAGTTCACGTCAATATTATTAAGGAAATGACAACCGTGCCAATGGCGATTCGTGAAGATGCTGTACAAACCTTTAGAGATTGGCAGGTTGTTTTTATTCGTGTGGGAGAACAATTTGAAGTCAGACCGCTAGAATTAGGTCGCCATTCTGAGGGCTATATTGAAGTATTGAATGGTTTACAAGCCAATCAGGTCTATGGTGCAGGCAATTCATTTTTGCTCAAAGCTGAATTAGGAAAATCAGGAGCAAGCCATGACCACTAAGAGTTTATTTGACCGCGTAGTCCATTTTTCATTAGTGCAACGTTGGTTGATATTATTAATCTTTATCGCCTTAGCCATTTTAGGCGTTTATAACTATTTGCGTTTACCCATTGATGCTGTACCTGACATTACCAATGTGCAAGTACAAATTAATACCGAAGCACAAGGATATTCACCTTTAGAAGTTGAGAGTCGTTTAAGTTTTCCGATTGAAAACGTATTGGCAGGCTTGCCGCACTTAAAACAAACACGTTCCTTGTCACGTTATGGATTGTCACAAGTCACGGTTATTTTTGAAGATGGCACGGATATTTATTTTGCACGACAATTAGTCAATGAGCGTTTACAAGGTGTGCGTAACCAATTACCTACAGGAATAACCCCCGAGTTGGGGCCTATAGCCACGGGTTTGGGCGAAATTTTTATGTACACGGTTGAAAATAAACAAGACGCATCAAAGCCCTTAGACCCTACCGAATTACGCATTATTCAAGATTGGATTGTGAAACCACAACTGCGTCAAGTTCAAGGTGTGACGGAAGTAAACACCATTGGTGGTCATGTTAAACAATATGTAGTTGCTCCTAAGCTACATGAATTACAAATGCGCGGTTTGTCTATACGAGAAGTGATGCAAGCTTTATCTGCTAATAATAGCAATGTAGGCGCGGCGTATATTGAAAAATCGGGAGAGCAATATCTGATTCGTTCACCTAACCAATTTACTTCATTAGACGAAATAGGCCAAATTGCCGTTAAAACGATAGATGGACAAGTGATTCGATTAAATGACGTAGCAACAGTCAATTTGGGGCAAGAGTTACGGACAGGCGCGGCCACCAAAGATGCTCAAGAAGTTGTTTTGGGGACGGTATTTATGTTGATTGGTGAAAACTCGCGCATGGTTTCGATGCGTGTTGCCGACAAACTAAATACCATTCAGCAAAGTTTACCAGACGGTGTTGTGGCCAAACCTGTGTATGACCGCACCCATTTAGTTGATGCAACCATCAACACCGTCAAAAAAAATCTGCTTGAAGGCGCGTTATTAGTGATTGCCGTGTTATTTGTGTTTTTGGGGCATTTACGCGCGGCATTAATTACCGCATTGGTGATTCCTTTAGCCATGTTATTAACCATTACAGGCATGGTCACAAATCGAGTGAGTGCCAATTTAATGAGTTTGGGGGCATTGGATTTTGGCATTATTATTGATGGTTCTGTGGTCATTGTTGAAAGTAGTTTGCGTAAATTAGTCGAACGACAACAGCAATTAGGCAGAGTATTGACCCGCAGTGAGCGATTTGAAACGGTATTTGACGCGTCTAAAGACGCTAGACAAGCCTTATTGTTTGGTCAACTGATTATCATGGTAGTGTATTTACCATTACTGACGCTAACAGGTGTTGAAGGCAAAATGTTTATCCCAATGGCACTCACCGTGGTGATGGCACTGATGGCGGCCATGCTGTTATCGGTGACTTTTGTGCCTGCCGCAATCGCGATGGTTACAACGGGTCATATTCAAGAAAGTGACCATCGTTTGATGCGTTATTTACGCAATAGTTATCAAAAAATACTCACAGAGGCTTTTGCTAAGCGTTGGTTTGTCTTAGGAGGAGTTGGTAGTTTATTGGTATTTTGCGTGTTATTGGCAACACGGCTTGGCTCGGAGTTTATTCCCTCTTTAGATGAAGGTGATGTCGCCTTACATGCACTACGCATTCCGGGAACATCTTTAACGCAAGCTATACAAATGCAATATACACTTGAAGCAGAAATAAAAAAGCTGCCCGAAGTCCAAACCATTTTTGCCAAATTAGGGACTGCCGAAATTGCCACCGACCCCATGCCGCCGAGTGTTGCAGATAATTTTGTCATGCTTAAACCACGTTCCGAATGGCCAAATCCCAACAAAACTAAAGCTGAAGTCGTTGCTGATATTCAAGCCGTCTCTCAAAAAGTGATGGGTAATAATTATGAATATACCCAACCCATTCAAATGCGTTTTAATGAATTAATTTCGGGGGTGCGTTCTGATGTTGCCGTTAAAGTATTTGGCGATGATATGGCACAATTATTAGAAACAGGGGAGCAAATTGCCCATGTCTTAGAAAGTATTAAAGGTGCGGCTGATGTAAAAGTAGAGCAAGTGACAGGTTTACCTATGCTCACCTTACAGCCCAACAAAGAAGCAATAGCACGTTATGGTTTGACAGGCGCAGAGGTGCAGACAGTTATCACGAGTTTGATAGCAGGTGAAAAAGTAGGTGATATTTTTGAAGGTGACAAGCGTTTTGATTTGGTTGTACGTTTACCCGAACAATTACGCCAAGACATAGAAGCTTTAAAAAAGATACCTGTTCCATTAGCCAACAATAATCAAGCAACCACTCCTCTGGCTGAGTTAGTTGATTTTCAATTAAATACTGCACCTAATCAAGTCTCACGCGAAAATGGCAAACGCCGTGTTGTGGTAACGGCCAATGTGCGAGGGCGTGATATAGGCTCTTTTGTGAGTGAAGCACAACAACGAATTAATGCCACTATTACAGTTCCTACAGGATACTGGCTAGGTTGGGGCGGAACATTTGAGCAATTACAATCGGCACAACAACGATTAATGATTGTCATTCCTGTCACATTATTACTCATATTGATATTGTTGTATGCCAGTCTAGGCAGTTTAAAAGATGGCTTGTTAGTGTTTACAGGTGTACCTTTGGCGTTAACAGGTGGTGTTATTGCATTAGCCTTGCGAGACATTCCCCTGTCAATTTCCGCAGGGGTAGGATTTATTGCCTTATCAGGCGTAGCGGTGTTAAATGGTTTGGTGATGTTAAGTGCAATTAGGCAATTGCGTCACAACGGCGTAGATTTGTTGTTAGCTATACAACAAGGAGCAATCAGTCGTCTACGGCCTGTATTAATGACCGCATTGGTCGCTGCTTTGGGTTTTATGCCTATGGCAGTGAATGTGGGTATTGGTGCAGAAGTCCAACGACCATTAGCCACCGTAGTGATAGGGGGCATTATTTCTGCAACCTTATTAACCTTAGTGGTATTGCCCACTTTATATTATTGGCTATATCAGCGTGTAGAGAGGCATAAAAAAGGTTAATTTGTTGACATCCTCCCCGCGCTCAAAGGGCGAGGACTCCTCCAGCGAGACGCTCATGTCCGAGCGCGAGAATGTTCTTAGCGGCATTGATGTCGCGGTCATGCAGTGACCATTACAGTCAAACGGCAACCACACATAGCGAACAACAAAGCACTCTTGAGCAAAAGAGAACAGGTCAACAAGACTTTGTTGAACAGGATGTCAACAGTGGAACCGCTAGAGTTGGCAATGCCTCCGCTAACAATGGCAACGAGGGTTCATATCCAATACCACCTCAGAAGAACAAGGATTAACTATGAAGAAGTTAATTGTTTCTTTGTTGGCAACTGTGAGCTTCCAAGCCGTCGCGTATGAAAAAATCTTGGCGTATGAGTGCCAAAGTACAGCGAGAGTAGGATTTGTCTATGATGCGGCTCAAGGTTGGATACCTAACATCACAAAATTCAAGCCTGTGATTTACAAAATTTTTGCAACGCCAACTCGTAAAAATAATAAATATGAGCTGCAACTGGGTGACAAAGCCACCTTGTCAGATATTGATTGTGATGATTTTTCGCCTAATGGCTTGTTGTATTGTGATATAGGCTTAGGTGGACACTTTAAGCTTAACAAAGCAAATTTACGTTTTGTACACAGTTTTGATCATGGCTATTTTAATGTAGGAGTGCCCAATCAGAAACTTGCTTTGCATCCAACAACGGACGCAGAGTCTTTGAGTCCAACTCAACAAATAGGATTATGTGTTAAAAAATAAAGCCCTTCATTTGAAGGGCTTTGATGGCCGATTTCGCTAATAATGGAATCGGCAAGCCACGATATAAATTGCATTATCTTCTGGAAGATAAACTAAACGGTCTACTTGATTTATTCTACGCGACCAATAACCAGTTAAATTATCTTTTAGTGGTTCTGGTTTACCAGTACCTTTAAATGGATTATTTTTACACTCGTTAATTAATTCATTAATTCTATTAAATATTTTTTGGTCTGTTTGTAACCAATACTGGTAGTCATCCCATGCATTATCAGTAAAAGAAACAGCTAGTTCCTTAGCTGCTTGTTTGTTGCGGTCTTTTTGTTTCATTGTCAGTCAGCTCCAAAGTTCGGATCCGACCAGCTTTTAATTGGGCAATAGATTCCATTAAATGCTGAGCATTTTTAGGCGAGCTGAGCAAATAAATTGTTTCTTGCCAGCTATCAAAATCTGCTAATGACATCATAACAACGTGTTCTCCTCGTTGCCGAGTTATGACCGTAGGTTGATGATCGTCGCATACCTTATCCATTGCTTGCTTTAAGCTGGCTCGGGCTTCGCTAAAAGTAAGTACGTTCATTTCTGTATTTTCCAATCGAGTCGGAAAGCCCATTTTTTGGGCTAATTACAACCAAAACTTTACAGTTGGTTAATTTTATATACGGGCTATCGCCACTAAATGAGATTTATATATTCTCACTAAACATAGTACAATATTTTGTACCACAAGGTCAATAAAAAACTTCATCGAACATGTCTAGAAAATTAAGCATATCCACTTAAACAGAAAAGGCCTCAAAAATCGCGCATAACGCGCGATTCTCAAAAAAGCAGTACCTTTGCACAAAAAAACAATTAAACGCGCTTAAAACGCAAAATAGAGGCCATAGCATTGATATTTTGTGTTGGTGGTTGCTTGTATTTTCATTTTTAACCTAAAAACACCTAAAAATTATGTTTTTAGTCGTGTTTCGTTTCTTGAAACTGTCCTACTCAGTTTTAATCATCGTCTCAAGCAGATAAACCCCCTTACCCAGTGGCGCGATTAACCTAAGACCAGTTGCCAAAAACGCAACCAGTCGAGGCGTGATGACGTTCGCTAGAACAAACCAAGGGATTCGCCCCCCTATCAACCCTAAAAATTTTTGTTTGGCGATAGTCGTAGGCCACATTAGCGATGATATGTCCCCCCACTGGGGGGATTAAGGGGGGATAAGAGCCGCCGATAGGCGACCTAGTGTTTGCTGATTTCTTAAAAAGCAATTCTCTAGAGTCTATCAAAAACCTACTACTTTATTTATTTACGCGCCGAGGCGTGTGTGCGCACACACGCCTTTTTAATACTTTTTAATACTTTTTAATACTTTTTAGGGTGCTATTTTTATTTAAAAATCAAATACTTATTTACATATAAGTACACCATTATTTACATATAAGTACACCGTTATTTACATATAAGTACACCGTTATTTACATATAAGTACACCGTTATTTGTCATAAGTACACTTAGTTATTGAATAAGTTATCTTTATATAATAAAGTGTACTTATATGATATTTTTGCTAGAGAATGGGTATATGAAAAAAGATTTGATTGTAAAAGATAATGCTCTTATCAATGCTAGTTATAACCTTGATTTAGTTGAACAGCGGTTAATTCTTCTTGCTATTCTTGAAGCAAGAGAAAAGAGTAATCCGACTGATAAGGATTTAACCGTTCACGCAGAAACCTACATGACTCATTTTAATGTAACCCCTCAGAATGCTTATATTGTTTTAAAAGAAGCTAGCAAAAGTTTATTTGATCGTCGCTTTAGTTATCAGAAACTAAATGCAAAAGGTAATATTGAAAATGTACTTAGTCGTTGGGTACAACGTATATCTTATGTTGATAATGAGGCTCTCATTCGTTTTAGATTTTCTGATGATGTTATTCCTTTAATCTCTCAATTAGAAAAACACTTCACTAGTTATGAATTAGAGCAAGTAAGTAATTTAACTAGTATCTATTCGATTCGCTTGTATGAGTTGCTTATTTCTTGGCGCAGTACAGGGAATTTAATCATTGAATTAGAAGAGTTCAGAAAGAAGTTAGGTATCGAAAATAATGAATATAAAAGAATGGGGCAATTCAAAGAAAAAGTTTTAGATTTTGCAATCACTCAAATAAACACCCACACCGACATCACTGTCAGCTACGAACAACACAAAGCAGGGCGCACGATTACAGGTTTCTCTTTCTCGTTCACCCAAAAGAAACAGACTAAAGACGTAACTCCGAAGGCAAAAAAATTAGCAGCTAAACCGAAGACAACAAAGCAAGAAGAACAGATCGACTGGATGACAGTGGACATACTAGACCGCTTTATTAGTCTATCGTCTGCCAATCAACAAACGGTTCTCGACAGAGCAGAAGCACGACTAAAAGG
>NZ_CALETI010000132.1 GCF_937920075.1 uncultured Agitococcus sp. | reverse complement strand
AGCCAGTTGGATAATGGGTTCTGGTTGTTGACAATAAATGGCAAATACTCGACTTAGTAAGTCTTTACGAAAAATTTCAGGTGTATAAATAAAACCTGCTGGGGTGGGAGTGATGGTACTAAAAAGATAAGCAGTCATAAGCCAATCAACACTAAAACATAAGTCATATTATGAAATAAGTTTGCACTATAACCGTCTTTTAGGCGTAAGGGGGCAATTTCTCCTAATGATGGAAAGCCAATTAAGCTAATTTGTTGAAAGTTTTTGGTAATTGCGTCTATTTCATGATTGAGTTGTGTGCCTAGTAGGCTTTTTCGACCTGCGCAACTAATAATTAATGCGGCAATTGGTTGAAAACTTGCCGATTGGGCTTGTTGTGCAAGCTGATAGACCTCATGAATGATTTCATCAGGACGAGCAATACAAACTTGTACTTTTTGTCCTGTACTGATCCCGCCATACAAAAATATACTTTGTGCATTTTCACCAATATCACTTTTGATGGAGCGTAGGCGTTTAAAGTTTTCATGGTTAATAATAGTTAATGAAATATTTCCGCGATCACTGCGTAAAATGGGTTTACCTGTTTCTTGTTCAATAAAGCGCATGGCATCCATACCACCAATACGATCAATACGATTACTTTCAGCTTGTTCAATTGTGCCACTATGGCCAATTGGGGTAATTGAGTTATCAACAAAAATAGAAAAGTTTATGTTGCCGATAGCATGAAGGGCAATCACACAATCATTAATAACGCCGTCACAAGTATAAAGTGCACATTGATCCCATTGCTGATCGTCAGCGGCAAAACCACCCACAATTGGCGTTTTTATTTCATGTTCAATGACTTCTTCGATTAAAGAAGCATCGGCATGAAAATCGGAGATCATGAAAATTAAACTAGCTTGTTGATGCTCTTGTAGCGCAGTGCGTGTTGCTTGCTGTGGTTGCTCCGTAACATGATGGCCAATTTTAAGCTGCCATTGTACTTGTCCATGACTATTTAGGGCTAAAGCTGCCGCGCCATATTCACCCACGCCATGAGTCTCGTAAAAACCATCACCACTATTGCCAATAATAATGCAGTTAGGTTGATTGAGGCTGTCTTGTAATCCAGCAAGAATGTCACTGTTATGACCATAATCAATAGATGTAAACAAAAAAACAACTTCTGGATTAAGTGCAGCTAAGTGTTCACCTAAATAAACACCTGCTCGATAGGCATCTGGGATTTGGGTTGAGACAGACAGGGCTTCCATCGCATTGCTCATATAATTTTTAGTATTGCATAACTTATAGGACAAATTTGTTAAAGCTACAAGAGCACAAGAACTTGATACATCTATTTAATACTAAGGCGTGCGTTTTGTGAGCTTATAAATTAGGCTTTATATTGTTTTAATTGCTCACGCACCGATAAACGTGCTTGTCGGCGAATTTCTGCCGCAGCAAAACGTTGAAGTTCTTTTTCGTTTTCGGGAACAAGGGCAGGAACAGGCGCAGGCTTACCTTCTGCATCCAAAGCAACAAAGGTAAAATAGGCAGAAACAATATGGCGTTTTGTGCCTAAATAACTGTTTTCGGCTTCAACACGTACACCAATTTCCATAGAAGATGTCCATGCTTTATTAATGGCAGCGCTAAATAACAAGGTGTCATTTTCTTGGGCAGGGGCAACAAAATGCCAAGAATCCACCGAAGCAGTAACACAGGTATGACCACTATGACGTTCTGCGACGACTACTGCTAAACGATCAGCAATGCTCATAATTAAGCCACCAAATACCGTACGCTTAGCATTCAGGTCATTGAGAAAAATCTTATAGACATGATTGTCGATTTTTGAGGCAGAAGAGGGTTTGCTGTTCATAATTGACTTCAATGGTTATGAATTAAATAAAGACTTACGTATTTCGCCAAAATTAGTGTTTTTAGTGAACAAGTAAGCCTGTAGGAGTGTAGAAAAATTAGAGGATAAATCATAGTCAGATTTTTCTTGATTGTTATTCAAGAGTGAGTTATCTTGAATTTTGTTCAAGATTGGTTATCAGCTTAATATGGGGTGTTTTATGAGTGGTCATCGCCGTACGGCATTAATTACAGGAGCATCAGCAGGTATTGGTGCAACCTTTGCGCGGTTTTTAGCAGCACAAGGTTATGATTTAGTTTTGGTTGCTCGTCGTGTTGAGCGCTTAAATGAGTTAGCTAAAGAGCTGAATCAGCAATTTGGTATTAAAAGTTATGTGTTTGCGGCGGATTTAACCGATAAACAAGCACCTACAGCGATTATGGCTTTTGTTAAAGAGCAGGGCGTTGTGATTGATATGTTAATTAATAATGCGGGTTTATCAGGTAAAACGGCTTTTGCTGATACGCCTTGGCAGGACTTAGCCAATGAAATTCAATTGATGATTACGGCGGTGACCGAGCTAGCATATCGTGTGATTCCTGATATGAAGCAACAAGGTTGGGGCAGAATTATTAATTTATCGTCATTAGCTGCCTTTTCTCCACCAGGTGCAAGCTTGTTATACACTGGTATTAAAAGTTATGTCTTGAATATTTCAGAATCGTTAGATATGGAATTAAAGTCTTATGGCATTCATGTGACCGCATTGTGTCCGGGTTTTACCCATAGTGAGTTTCATGATGTGATGGGAACACGAGATGCTGCTAATCATTTACCTGCGATTTTGTGGCAACAGCCAGAAGCTGTGGTAAAAGAGGGCTATGAAGCGGTGATGAAAGGGAAGCCTGTTTGTGTTCCAGGAGTGGTTAATAAAGTGATTGCGAGCAGTATGCGCCCCATTCCTGAGTCAGCACGTTACTTTTTGGGAAAAACGTTTAATCCGTTTAAGAATTAAAGCAATTATGCACACTGAGCGGAGTCGAAGTGGTTTCGACTCCGCTCAACCACCACGACTTCCACTCACCATACTTAAAATGCTTACTGCTGTTGCTGTGCTTGTTGTTCACGAGCAATAGCACGGTAACCAATATCCGTACGATGATATTCATCAGCCCATGTAATCTCTTGTACATGACGATAAGCATTGGCTTGAGCCTCACTTACCGTTTTGCCTAAAGCAGTCACGCATAACACACGACCACCATTAGTGACGACTTCACCATTTTCTAAGCTAGTACCAGCATGAAAGACTTTGCTGTGAGTATGAAGAATATCTAAACCTTTAATGACATCGCCTTTGCGCACATCATTAGGATAACCACCCGCAGCCATGACTACACCCACCGCAGGGCGAGCATCCCATTGTGCTTCGGTGGGTAATTGTTGAGCTAAACCCGCTTCAACTAATTCCACTAATGAAGATTGTAATCTCATCATAATCGGTTGTGTTTCAGGATCACCAAAACGACAGTTAAACTCAATAACTTTTGGTGCGCCTGTTGCATCAATCATTAAACCCGCATACAAAAAGCCAGTATATGGATGACCTTCAGCCGCCATACCTTGAACAGTGGGCATAATCACTTCACGCATCACTCGAGCATGCACTTCAGGCGTAACCACAGGTGCAGGTGAATAAGCACCCATACCGCCCGTGTTTGGCCCTGTATCAGCATCACCAATACGTTTGTGGTCTTGGCTAGTCGCCATGGCTAAGGCATTAACCCCATCAACCATACAAATAAAACTGGCTTCTTCGCCATCTAAAAACTCTTCAATAACCACACGTGCACCAGCACTGCCAAATTTATTGCCAGATAGCATATCGGTTACCGCAGCTTCGGCTTCGTCTAAGGTCATGGCGACAATCACGCCTTTGCCTGCGGCTAAACCATCCGCCTTTATCACAATCGGCGCACCTTTTTCACGAACATACGCTAAGGCTTGATGAGTGTCGGTAAATACACCGTAATAGGCTGTTGGAATTTGATGACGGGCTAAAAAGTCTTTGGCAAAGGCTTTTGAGCCTTCTAATTGTGCTGCGTATTGGGTAGGCCCCCAAATTTTTTGGCCTGCTGCTCTAAAAGCGTTCACCACACCATTAACCAAGGGAGCTTCTGGGCCAACAATGGTTAATTCAACATTATTTTCTTGGGCAAAATTTAATAAGGCTTGGTTATCAAGCATATTAATCGCCACATTTTGGCATTTGGCTTCAGTGGCTGAGCCTGCATTGCCTGTCGCAACAAAAACGGTATTAATACGTGGGTCTTGGGCACATTTCCAAGCAAGGGCGTGTTCGCGGCCACCTGAGCCTAAAATAAGAATATTCATTTTTAATCCTCAAAAACAAAAAAGGCTTGGATAACCAAGCCTTTAATGGCCAATTATTAATGACGGAAGTGGCGCATACCTGTAAACACCATTGCCATGCCATGCTCATCAGCAGCGGCAATCACCTCGGCATCACGCATAGAGCCACCAGGTTGAATTACACAGCTAATGCCCACTTTAGCAGCATTATCAATGCCATCACGGAATGGGAAGAAGGCATCAGAAGCCATGACTGCGCCTTGTACTTGTAAACCTGCATGTTCGGCTTTAATCGCAGCGATACGCGCCGAGTTAACGCGGCTCATTTGGCCTGCACCAATACCAATAGTTTGACGGCCTTTGGCATAAACAATGGCATTGGATTTAACAAACTTGGCCACTTTCCATGCAAAAATTAAATCATGAATTTCGGCTTCGGTAGGGGCGCGTTTGGTGACTACTTTTAAGTCACCATCGGTAATCATGCCAATATCTAAATCTTGTACTAACAAACCACCATTAACACGTTTGTAATCTAATTGTTGGCTACGTTCAGCAGACCATTGACCACATTCTAAAACACGCACATTTTGTTTAGCAGCAGTGATGGCTAAAGCTTCGGCACTGACTTTTGGTGCAATAATCACTTCAACAAATTGACGTTCGACAATCGCTTTGGCAGTTTCGGCATCTAACTCACGGTTAAAGGCAATAATGCCACCAAAAGCAGACTCAGTATCGGTTTGGTAAGCTAAGTCATAAGCCGCTTTAATACCATCTAAGGACACAGCAACACCACAAGGATTGGCGTGTTTGACGATCACACAAGCTGGCTTTACAAAGGATTTAACACATTCTAAGGCTGCATCCGTGTCAGCAATGTTGTTATAAGATAATTCTTTGCCTTGCAATTGTTTTGCGGTGGCAATGCTCGCTTCTTTGGGTTGAGCTTCGACATAAAAAGCGGCTTTTTGATGAGGATTCTCACCATAACGTAAATCTTGCGCTTTAATAAACTGGGTATTAAAGGTGCGAGAGAATTGTTGCGCTGGCTCAGTGACTAAACGGCCTAAGTAATTAGCAATCATGCCATCATAAGCAGCAGTATGCTCAAACGCTTTAACCGCTAAATCAAAACGTGTGGCTTGGCTTAAACCACCTGTTGCTTGAATTTCGGCTAATACAGTGGCGTAGTCAGTGCTATTAACCACAATACCCACATGAGCGTTGTTTTTGGCGGCAGAGCGCACCATCGTTGGCCCGCCAATATCAATATTCTCAATGGCATCTTCTAAAGAGCAATTGGGTTTAGCAACGGTTTGGGCAAACGGATATAAATTCACCACCACTAAATCAATACGGCCAATGCCATGCTGAGTCATCACTTCATCATCTGTGCCACGACGACCTAAAATACCGCCATGAATTTTCGGATGTAAGGTTTTAACCCGACCATCCATCATTTCTGGAAAACCTGTGTAATCAGCAACTTCTTGAACAGGAATGCCATTATCTTTAATCAATTTGTATGTGCCACCTGTGGATAATAGGGCAACACCTAAATTGGCTAATTCACGGGCAAAGTCAACAATGCCAGTTTTATCTGAAACAGAGAGAAGGGCGCGAGTAACTTGCATGGAGAGTCTCGGATGAAAACGATTAAGCGGAAGAGGTTAAAAAGCAAAGAGCTTAGGTGTAGTCACCTAAGCTCTGAAGTGACTTAGTCAAAAATGAAACCATGAGTTTTCATTTTTTTGCGTAATGTACCGCGATTAAGTCCTAATAATTGAGCAGCTTTAGTTTGATTACCACGAGTGAATTCTAACACGACTGATAACAATGGTTTTTCAACTTCCGCTAATACGAGTTCATACACATCAGAAGGCTTTTCGCCTTGGAGTTGAGCAAAATAATGGCGCATGGCACGTTCAACGTGAATACGTAATGCAGCATCACTTTGTGGAACTGGAATAGAGGATTTAGGACTATTCATATTGACCCTACTATGAAAAGAAATTAGCAATGAAAACGAGGTCAGGACGCGCAAGATTTGCAGCAGTCCTCAAACTTGTGCAGCAAAGAAAGCCTCTACTGCATCGCACTGCGCTTGACGGTTCGTGAGCTTGTGAAATTGTTGCACAAAAGATCTGCTATTGTCTAAAAAAACGCCATACCATGCAAGATGTTTGCGGGCAAAACGAATCCCTAAATCATCACCATAAAAGTCATGTAATGCCAAAAGGTGCTGTTTAATGATGTCAGCACGTTCCGACAGACTAATCGGTGTTAATAAAGTGGAGGTATTTAGATAGTGGCGAATCTCACGAAAAATCCACGGACGGCCATGAGCGGCGCGGCCGAGCATGATACCATCACAGCCCGTTTGTTGCAGCACTGTTAATGCTTTTTCTGGTGAATCTATATCACCATTTGCTATCACAGGTATCTTGACAGCTCGCTTAATTTCGGCAATGGTGTCGTATTCTGCCTGTCCGAGATATTTATCGGCACGAGTACGGCCATGAATAGCTAATAATTGAATGCCTGCATCTTCGGCAATTTTGGCAATGGTTACGCCATTTTTATGTTCTCTATCCCAACCTGTTCGCGTTTTTAAAGTAACAGGAATGGGAACAGCTTTAACCACGGTCGTTAAAATTTTTTCGACAAGAGCTTCATCTTGCATCAATGCTGAGCCAGCCAAACGATTACAGACTTTTTTGGCAGGACAGCCCATATTAATATCAATAATATCCGCACCACGTTCCATATTTAGCCGTGCAGCATCGGCCAACATTTGTGGGTCATAACCAACAATTTGTACACTTTTGGGATTAGGCTCGCCGTCATGGTTAAGGCGAAAACTCGATTTTGTGCTGTGCCACAAACTAGGTAGGACTTACGCAATAGGCGATATAACATATTGAATTTAAATGACAATATTAAAA
>NZ_CALETI010000131.1 GCF_937920075.1 uncultured Agitococcus sp. | reverse complement strand
TTTCAGTATGTGTAGAGCTAAGCGGTGGTGCGCCACGTTTAGCTAAGACTTTATTCACTTTGCTAAAAATGGACTCAGCAACCCGTTGACCTTTGGCCACCGCATCAATGCCAATCATGGCAAAGCTGACAATTAAACGGTAGCCATCCATATAAGTGGCCGACACTTTATAACTATCACTCGGAGCACGGCCTTTTGCGCCACTGACTTTTACTAAGTTGTCGCCGACTTGCTCAACCTGAACTTGAGTGAAGTCACACACCACATCAGGTAAAAAATAAGCTTGTGGATCACCAATTTCATAAATTAACTGTTCACGAATGGTGGCGGTGTTAATTAAGCCGCCTGTTTTTTCGGGTTTGCTAACAACAAATGCACCATCGGCATAACACTCAGCGACAGGAAAACCCATATTGTCGTAGTTAGGCACATCTTGCCAATCGGTAAAATTACCGCCTGTACATTGTGCGCCACACTCAATAATATGACCTGCCAAAGAGCCTTGTGCGAGTTTGTCGTAATCATCAACCGACCAATTAAACTCATGCAACAATGGGCCTAAAACCACGGCGGAATCAACCACGCGGCCTGTAATCACAATATCTGCACCCTGTGCTAAAGCATCACGAATCGGAATCGCACCCAAATAGGCATTCATGCTTAACAACATCGGTGGCATATCTTCGCCACTAAACATTTCTTTGGTATTTAAATCACGATAGGCTTGTTGTTGATTAACTAAATCATCACCCAAGACCACAGCCACTTTGAGATTTAAGCCAGCCTCTTTAATTAATTTTTCTAAAGCATCACGACAGGCGAGAGGATTAACCCCGCCAGCATTACTAATCACTTTAATATTTTTTTCGGCAATTTCTGGCAACAAACGTGACATGACGTGGGCGACAAAATCGGTGGCATAACCTGTCTCTGGTTTTTTTAATTTAGCCCCTGCCATAATCGACATAGTAATTTCGGCCAAATAATCAAACACCAGATAATCAATATGTGTTTGACGCACTAATTGAAAAGCAGCGGTATTGGTATCGCCCCAAAAGCCAGAAGCACAACCAATCCGAATCGAATTTTTACTTGCCATAACATTTCCCGTATGTGTTGTGTTGACTGACGCATTTCTCTGAAATTAGCGCGTTTGATGAGCATGAAATCGTTGAAAACGATGTAAATGCGAATAAATAAGCGATAACCGCGTCAGTCATCTAGAAAAGTTTTTTCAATATGCGTAACATACCAAGCAAGTGCTTGCTTGTGCAAGAGGCAATTTCACGGCATACTCAAATTCAGGTAAAATCTATGACAAGATCGTTTTTGTATGAGTGATGCTATTTAGCAGTTGATTGCAGACTTACCAATACTTTGATGCGCTTTATGATGAATCATCAAAATGTATTTGTAATAAGTTGTAAAAATTCAACAGCAATTTTGACTAAAAAACAGTGATTTTTTAAAGAGAGACAACCATGTTGGTAAAAGTACCGCAGCAAGTAAAAGCCTTAGAAAAGATTCCAAGTTTTGGTTGTTTAGATGACTCTCCACGCGGACGAGTGTTAAGAGCCGCTGCACATTTGTTTAGGGTGAATGGCTATGAAGGAACAACAGTGCGTGAGATCGCTTCGTTAGTAGGAATTCAATCAGGCAGTTTATTTCATCATTTTAAAAGCAAAGAAGAGATCTTATTTACCGTCATGAAAGAGGTCATTGAATATACATCGACCAAACAAAATGACGCAATTGCTCAAGTTTCTAGCTATCGAGAAAAATTAAAAGCCTTAATTATTAGTGAGTTATATGCCATTAATGGGGTGACCTGTGATGCGATGACGGTATTGGTTTTTGAGTGGAATGCGCTATCACGTACCCACCAGCATGATTTGTTAGAGTTGCGTACCGCGTATGAAGATACATGGGTAGGAATTTTACAGCATTTAAAAAAAGAAACGGGTTATGTGCAATCAGCGCATGTATGGCGTAAATTTTTAGTAGGTTCTATTGCATGGACCGTGACGTGGTTCAAAAAAGATGGTTCTTTAAGCTTAGAAGATTTAGCTGAGCAATTATTATTAATGGCATTGGGAAAGAATTTGTAATCTAGTTTTGATGCCTTTAACTTTATTTTGAAAATATGTTATATAATGCCGACAAAATTTATATTTCATGAAGGTTTTGTTTTATAAATAGCCTTTTCAAGCGTTATTCATCTTCATGTTCCTCAAATAAGAGAAGGAAGTTCGTCACTTATGACTAATCTAGTTATTCAGAAAACAGTAGCTGTTGTTGGTTTGGGTTATGTGGGTTTGCCACTTGCATTAGCATTTGGTCGTAATATGAAAACAATTGGTTTTGATATTAGCGAGGCCAAATTAGCAGCTTACCGTCAAGGATTGATCCTACAGGAGAGATGGAAGCAGAGTGTTTTACTGCCGCAAATAAAATCGTTTTTACATCGAATCCAAGCGAATTAACCCAAGCCGATTTTGTGGTT
>NZ_CALETI010000130.1 GCF_937920075.1 uncultured Agitococcus sp. | reverse complement strand
AATAGGCGCGGGGCGAGGGACTATAACGTTTAACAAAAGCATCCATATTGGCCATCGCATTAGCGGTTGTGCCCATCATAAACCCATAAAAACCTGTTGCTGTTACAGCCGCTTCATAGTCCTTGCCCATAAATTTAAATATCAACGTCATACTGAGAGCTGCCACTAATAAGACTTGTAATGCAATTAACACAATTAAGGGGATTGCAACACCAGTCAATTTTGATAAATCTAATCCCATTAATGACAACACTAAAAAATATGATAAGGCAACACTTCCAAGTTGCTCGACTTGTTCATGATCTATTTTAAACCACTGTAAACTATCATTCATATTACGCAAGATTGCTGCACAAATCATTGCACCAATATAAGCAGGTAAGGTGATACTTAAGCTAGTCAAAAATTGACTTATAAAACCGCCTAGCCACATTGCCAAAATTAATAAAGCAACACTTTTAAGTAATTCTTGTTCGTTGTTAGAGCTATTAATATTTAGTTTGAATATGGTGGCTGGACTGTTAGCTGTTAATGGTTGATGATTTGCTTGCAAGCGACGAATGAGGAGTGTGCCAATGGGCCCGCCCATCACCCCACCCATAATAATGCCACACATCGCCGCAGCGACGGCAATCGATTCCGCACCGACAATTCCCACTGCTTCAAATTGTGGGGCAAACGCCAAGCCTGTTGCAGGTCCGCCAGTTAAGGTCACTGAACCACACAATACTCCCAACAATGGTGGTAAACCCATTGCCCATGCAGCACTTGCACCAACAGCATTTTGCAATATCGCAGCAAAAATACTAATTGCTAAAAAGATAAGCACGTATTTGCCGCCGATTTTTAACAGTCTTAAACTCGCCGCAAAACCTAAACTGGTAAAAAAGGCCAGCATCAAAGGTGTTTTGATCGTGGTGTCAAATTTTATTTGCCAACCCACTTGTTGACACAACAAAAAAGTTAGGGCAGCAAAAAAGCCGCCAATGACAGGACTAGGTAAGTTGTAACGATGTAAAAAGCCAATCTGGTGTTTGAGGAAATGGCCAATTAATAAAATAAAACTGGCGATCGCTAAAGTGGCGATCCCCTCTAAAGAAATCATCATCGTTTTAATCCTTAAAATAATCTATCCACATTATCCACTCTTGCTCTAAGGCTTTGCTAGTGATACTGTCAGACACCTTTGTTTAGGATTCCAATCATAGTCATTGCATATGGTCGATGCAGGGATGTCTACGTCTGCTAGCAAGCAATGATTATATGGTCTATAAAATCCCGCAGGATTAATTGTAAGAGAGATTAGCAGTGAACAAACAAAAAATCTTATTAGAGTTACAACGTGCTTATGTGACTTTGATGATGGACGTCATCGGTCGCGGTTTAGTGTCTACCAGTTTTATTGATGAAGAAGTACGACGCGAATTTTCGGGTTTGCCCGTTGGTTTTTATATTCAGATGGTCGTATTGCCTTCTGGCCCCAGCTTTACCGCTAAAGTGATTGCAGGTGGCCATTTAGAGTTGGTCAAAGACTTTAAGGGTAAAGCTGATTTAACGGTAAAGTTTAAGCATTTATCCCATGCCTTTTTAGTCTTTAGTTTTCAAGAAGGGACTGCACGTGCGTTTGCAAATGATCGCATGGTAGCAGATGGTGAAGTATCTCATGCCATTCGTTTAGTGCGTTGTTTAGACAAAATGGAAGCCTTAATTCTGCCTAAAGTGGTTGCCCAATTAGCAGTGAAACGTTATCCAACTGATCTTGGCCTAGACGAAAAATTAGTGAAAGCGGTGCGCATTTATCGTTCCATTGCTCAGAATTTTTTAAATCAGGACTTACCTACGATTGCCCCGCAATTAGCAAAATTAGTTAATAAGTAATCAAAAACAAGGTAATCCCCATCTATAGGAGTTAAAACATGGCTAAGTCGTATTATGAATTTTTTTGTCCTGTAAAGGTTGTTGCAGGTCACAAAGCCTTAGAGCATATCCCCTTTGAATTATCTACCTTACAAGCAACACGCCCCATGATTATCACCGACAAAGGTGTGCGTGGTGCTGGTTTGTTAGAGCATGTTGCTGCTGCTTTTGAAGGCGCAGAGAGCCAAGTCGTTGCTATTTTTGATGATGTACCACCAGATAGTAGCTTACATACTGTGCGTAAAGCAGCCGCAATGTATCGTGAAAACAACTGTGATGCGATTATTGCCATTGGTGGTGGTTCAGTAATTGACACCAGTAAAGGTGTGAATATTTTAGTCACTGAAGGTGGCGATGATTTATTAAAATATTCTGGCGCACACAATTTACCTAAGCGTTTAAAACCATTTTTTGTGGTGCCAACGACATCAGGCACAGGTTCTGAAGTGACAATGGTTGCCGTTGTTTCTGATACAGACAAAGGTGTTAAGTTACCGTTTACGTCTTATTTCTTGATGCCAAACGCAGCGATTTTAGACTCACGCATGACTTTAACCTTGCCACCGCATATTACGGCAATGACAGGTATGGATGCATTAACTCATGCAGTTGAAGCTTATACCTGTTTAGCAGCTAATCCGATGAGTGATGCTTATGCAACAGCCGCCATTCGCAAAATTAGCCAAAACATCATGAAAGTGATGGATAACCCTAAAGATGCTGAAGGCCGTTTAGAGTTAGCTCAAGCCTCAACCATGGCAGGTGTTGCGTTCTCTAATTCAATGGTGGGCTTAGTACATGCTTTAGGTCACTCTTTAGGTGCGGTGTGTCATATTCCTCATGGTTTGTGCATGAGCTTATTCTTGCCTTATGTTTTAGAGTACAACCAAGAGAAAAATGGCGAGCGTATTGGTGAGTTGTTATTGTATTTAGCGGGTGAAGAAGTGTTTGCTGCCACACCAAAAGCACAACGTGCAGCTAAAGCGATTCAACATATTCGTGCCATGCGTGATGAATTGTACCAACGTTGCAAATTACCACGTACCTTAACCGAAACTGGTAAAGTGCGTGAAGATCAATTAGCACAAGTAGCCGAATTAACCGTGAATGATGGTGCGATTATCTTCAATCCAAAAGAAGCGGATGTTCAAGATGCGTTAGCGATTTTAAAACGCGCTTGGGCTTAATGTAGGCTAAACATCTAAAAGGCGAGTGATGACTCGCCTTTTGTCTTTTGTTATTCTAGAGTATGTTGACATTTTACAACCACAATCAAAACGTCAACAGTCCCTATAAAAATATTAAAAAAATAAAATAAGGTTTACTAATGTCTCAAGAACTAAACGTATTAGGTCAGCCCGTTGGTTTTGTTGTGCCTAATTGGAGTCCGCCTAAATTTCCGCCATATCAGGTGATGGAAGGGCGATTTTGTAAAGTTGCGCCTTTAGTACCAGATAGAGATGCTGCGTCATTATATGAGGCTAATAGTTTAGATAAAGATGGGCGAATGTGGACATATTTGCCTTATGGCCCCTTTGCCAGCTTTGATTTGTATCGTAGTTGGTTGCGTGTATCAGTGTTAACTTCTGATCCACAATTTTACGCGATTATTGATAATATAACCCAGCAAGCTGTGGGAATTGCGGCTTATTTGCGTATTGATCCAAAGAATGGTTCGATCGAAGTCGGGCATCTCAACTTTTCACCACGTTTGCAAAAAACGCCTATTGCTACCGAAGCGATGTATTTAATGATGAAACAAGCATTTGAATTAGGTTATCGGCGTTATGAGTGGAAATGTAATGCCTTAAATAAACCTTCACGCAAAGCAGCACAGCGTTTAGGTTTATCTTATGAAGGTGTTTTTAGACAAGCAACAGTATCAAAAGGACGAAACCGAGATACCGCTTGGTATGCAGCAATTGATGAAGAATGGCCAGCACTAAAAGCTGCTTTTGAGCAATGGTTAGCTGTGAGTAATTTTGATGAACAGGGTAAACAAAAAATATCCTTATCGCAATTAACTGCACCGATTGTTAAAAATTGGGGTTAGTTCCCTCTCCTATTAGGAGAGGGCTAGGGTGAGGTCTAAAAAAACATATGACAGATAACACTTCGACTTCGCTCAGTGTACAACTCTTAATATTTGTAGGGATAGGCCGCAAGAGCTATCCCTAGCGTGTTACATCCTCTGCAAATAACCAATCCAGTTGTTTAGCAAAAAAATCAGGCATCATCCGTGAAGCTAACCATAAGGGTGAATAAAATAATAACCGCCCAGCATTTGAGCTTTGATGATATAACTGGCCATTACGACGTGCAGTGGCTTGCACCTTGCTGGTTCGGCCTTTGCGTAAACGTTCATAGGCATATAACGCCTCATTGATGTTATCAGCATGACCTTTGAGTTGTTGGGCAAGTACCCACGCATCTTCAATTGCCATGACCGCGCCTTGTGCCATAAACGGTAACATAGCATGACAGGCATCACCCAATAAGGTCACACGACCAGAAGACCATGTTTCTAAAGGCTTAATTTCACGTAATGCCCATTGATAAAACTCGGTATCATCACCTGCTTGCAAAATTTGCTCAATAATCGGATGCCAACCTTGATAATCTTGTAAAATATCTTGTTTGCTACCCTGACACGTCCAACCATCATAAGGCCAAGATGAGTGTTCAACCACACCTACCAAATTAACTAATTCCCCACCACGCAAATAATAAGTCACTACATGTTTATGTGCGCCAACCCAAACCGTGGCTTTAGGCGGTACAAGATTTTTGGGCAAACGTTCGGTAGGAATGGTCATGCGCCATGCTGCCATGCCCGTAAAATGGCCATCTTCAATGTTAAATAGCAAATGACGCACATTTGAGCGAATACCATCAGCCCCAATCACTAAATCGGCACTAAAACCTTGGCCATTAACAAATTCAAGATGTACCTGTTGTTCATCTTGCGTTAAGTCTTTTAATTCAAAGCCTAGTTGTAAGGCATCAGGCATTTGTTGTTGCACGGTACTGGCCAACACTTTTTGTAAATCAGCACGATGAATATTTAAATAGGGCGCACCATAACGCTGCTCACTGGTTTCGGCCAAAGGCAAAGAAAAAATAATTTTACCTGTATCACCAAGACGCATTTCGGCTGCTTGTGGTACAAAAGCAAAAGGTTTTAGCTGTTCTAATAAGCCTAAAGCGCGCAAAACTTTACAACCATTCGGCCCTATTTGTATCCCTGCGCCGACTTCTTCCAACACAGGATGACGTTCAAAAATCCGTACCTTAAAGCCTTGTTGATGTAAACACAGTGCTGCGGTTAAGCCGCCAATGCCTGCGCCAATAATTGCAATTTGCATGAACTAACATCTCAATCTCTAAAAACTGCTATCAAATTAACTGAAATAAAATAATAAAGACATAATTATTTTAAGGTTTTTAAGGTTAAAATAGAAAATATGGATCATCTATGAGTCAAACTAATGGCTAAACCACTGTCAGAATTTGCTCAATTTTGCCTAGAAATGATGGCTTTGTTAGCACCTGTTTCGGCAAAAAGAATGTTTGGTGGTTATGGTATTTACAAAAATGGCGTCATGTTTGCCTTAATTGTTAACGATGTGCTGTATTTCAAAACTAATCTCAATACAAAAAGCTTGTTTATCGAAAAACAACTTGAGCCATTTACTTATCAAAAACAAGGTAAAACTCAAACTATTGCGTATTATCAATGTCCAGAAGAAGCTTTTGATGATGAAACTATTATGCTGTCGTGGGCAAAGACTGCTTATTTAGTAGCCATAGAAGCCGCATCGAGTGAAAACAAGCATAAAAGCAAAATTGTATGACCATCTTGGCAATAAAAAAATGGCATTTAGGGTAAAGTAATAAACAAAACAAAAAGTTACAATACCAAAATTTTGAGGAGCAAGTCCGAATGCGTCATAAAACCTTTGAGTTTATGAGTCGTGGAAAAACTTTTTTTGCCCAACGTTGGTGGCCAGACACTTATCCTAAAGCAGTGGTCATTTTTATTCATACATGGGCAGGACATTCCTCTCGTCATCTGCCTCTAATCGAACGATTAACCCAATTAGGCTATGCCTGTTATGGTTTTGATTTTATGGGGCATGGTCATACTCAAGGCAAACGAGCTTACATCCCAGATTTTGATTATTGGTTAGCCGATTTGACGACTTTTATTGAAGTCGTGCATTCGGAATTACGTAGCGTGCCATTCTTTTTACATGGTTATGGTGTAGGTGCAACAGCAGCGGCAAACTATGTGGTTTCTGGTCATACCGATGTTGACGGTATTATTTTTAATAGTGGTGCTTTGGCAGTAGGTAAAAAAATTGCTAAGGTGCATATTATGTTAGCGTGGATTATTGGTCGTATTTTGCCGATTATTCCGATTGCTCCCTTACCACCTAATACCATGTCTACCTTAGCGGATAAACAACAAGCTTATGATACAGACCCCTTAATTTATCATGGTCAAATGGCCGCAGGGACAGGCAAAGAATTATTAATGGCCAGTATGTATATTAGTCAGCGTTTGCATAAAATAGCGGTGCCATTTTTGGCCTTGCAAGGTCGGCAAGATACTTTAGTGACAGGCAGTGAGCAATTGTATCAGCAAGCCAGTAGCAGTGATAAAACCTTAAAAAGTTATGATGCTTTACATGATTTGTTAAATGATAAAACTGCCGAACAAGTTATCACTGACATTATTGAATGGTTAGAAGCGCGAGTGGTTGTGCATCATTAATCACTTTTTTGCATCATCGCTAAACTAAGTTTGGCACTATCAATAAAATCTTTCATAAACGGCAAATTAATATCTTCATGGCGAATGGCAGCATATAAAGTACACCAAACGCCATGTTCCCCCAATTTTTGGGTTTTGATCCAACCACGTTGCACATAATCTTTTGCCACCCAATCAGGCAAAGCACATACGCCACGATGACTCGCCGCTAATTGAATCATCATTAAGGTTAATTCGGTGGTGCGTAGTTGTGCTGGTTTAATATTGGCGGGTAATAAAAAATGTTTAAAAATATCCAAACGGGCTAAATCAACAGGATAAGCAATTAAGGTTTGGTTAAGTAAATCTTGTGGCTCTATATAGGCTTTTTGATTAAGTTCGTGTTGTTTGCCCAATACTAACAAAGACTGATAATTCACTAAGGGTAAAAATAATAAGGCTTCATCTGCTTCGGGGTTTGAGGTGATGACCAAATCTAACTCACCCGACGTCAGTCGTTGTAAGGCATCCCCCTGAAAGCCGCTTTGAAAATCAATATCCACTTCTGACCAATCATCACGAAATTGATTGAGCGTTGGCATTAGCCAATCAAAACAACTATGGCACTCAATGGCCAAAATTAAGCGTCCAGAGCGACCACCACGAATTTTGTCTAGTTCACGTTCGGTATTTTTAACAATGGGTAAAACTTCATCTGCCAAGGCTAATAAACGTTCACCTGCTTTGGTAAATTGTGGCGGACGGGTTTTGCGTAGCAGCAAAGATAGCCCCAAGCTATGCTCTAAATCTTTCAGTTGATGGGATAGGGCTGATTGAGTGAGATGCAAACGTTCAGCCGCATCCGCCAAAGAGCCTGTATCTCTGATGGCAACAAGAGTTTTTAGGTGGCGTAAATCAAACATAAGCGATAACCGCAGAAGCCATAATTAGCTATTTATCATACGTTAATGTGAATTATATTCAAGTTTAATATTAAAAATATGAGTTTGTTTCAAGTTGTTGTCTCATGAATACTATACTTATTATTAATCAATCGAGCATTTAACATGAAAACACATATTTTGGGTTTTTCGCGTATTGGCGCACAGCGTGAATTAAAAAAAGCGTTAGAGAGTTATTGGTCTGGTCAAAGCCATCAACATCAACTGGAAGAAGTTGGACAAAGCTTACGTCAACGTCATTGGCAAGCACAAATTGATGCAGGTTTAGATATTATTACTGTTGGCGATTTTGCTTTTTATGATCATGTACTTAATCATAGTCTACGTTTTGGGGTAATTCCTAAACGTTTTGGCGATGAACAAAAAGCGGATAATTTAGATTTAAGTTTTCGTTTGGCGCGTGGTCGTGCGCCAACAGGTACAGATGCGGCGGCTTGTGAAATGACCAAGTGGTTTGATACCAACTATCATTATTTAGTGCCTGAGCTTGAACAAGATCAACGTTTTAGTTTTGCCGATAAACGTTTATTGGCCGAAGTGAAAGAGGCAAAACAATTAAATCATCCGCTAAAAGTGGTGTTAATTGGCCCATTAACCTATTTATGGTTAAGTAAAACTTATGGTCAAGCCTTTGATAAATTAGAGTTATTAGATAATTTATTACCTGTTTATGCCCAAATTTTTAATGAATTAATGGCATTAGGCGTTAACTATATTCAAATTGATGAGCCGATTTTAAGTTTAGATTTGCCAAACGCATGGCAAGCTGCTTTTGAGCGTGCTTATAACCGTTTACAACGTCGAGATTTACAATTATTACTCACCACTTATTTTGCCCCCTTAAATGAAAATTTGCATTTGGCGTGTCATTTACCTGTCGCAGGTTTACATATTGATGTCTTGAGAAGTGGTAAAGAATGGCAACAAGTGCTGGATATTTTACCCGATTATAAAGTGCTATCGTTGGGCGTGGTTGATGGTCGTAATATTTGGCGTAATTCACTAGCGCAAAGCCAACAATTGCTTCAGCAAGCCCAACAAAAGTTAGGTGATCGTTTGTGGATTGCTAGCAGTTGCTCATTGTTGCATGTGCCTGTTGATTTAGCCAATGAACAAAAATTACCCACTGAAATTAAAGACTGTTTTGCCTTTGCCATCCAAAAATTGGCAGAAATTAGCACCTTAAAACAAGCTGTTTTAAATCCGCATTCACCATTAGTAGAACAGTTAATTGCTCAAAATAACGCAGCGTATCAACTGTTAAATCAATCAACACATTGGCGACAAGTTGCCGTGCAGCAACGTGTGCAGGCATTAACGGAGCAAGATAGCCAACGGCAAAGCGCATTTGCCGAACGAGCTATTGTTCAGCAACAACATTTAAAATTGCCGCTATTAGCCACAACAACGATTGGTTCTTTTCCCCAAACATCAGAAATTCGCCGTGCGCGTGCTGCCTTTAAACAAGGGTTGCTCAATGAACAAGCCTATGAGCAAGCTATGCAGCAAGAAATTCAGCAAGCTATTCAATATCAAGAGCAAATTGATTTGGATGTGTTAGTGCATGGTGAAGCTGAACGTAATGATATGGTGGAATATTTTGGCGAACAATTACAAGGTTTTGTTTTTAGCAGCAATGGTTGGGTGCAAAGTTATGGCAGCCGTTGTGTTAAACCACCCATTATTGTTGGTGATGTGAGTCGTCCACAAGCGATGACGGTCAAATGGGCGAGTTATGCCCAACAACAAAGTCAAAAACCCGTCAAAGGCATGTTAACAGGGCCAGTCACCATGTTGGCATGGTCGTTTGCACGGACTGATATTAGCCGTGAGCAAATTGCCTTACAGTTAGCCTTAGCGATTCGTGATGAAGTGTCTGATTTGGCACAGGCAGGTATTCATATTATTCAAATTGATGAGCCTGCATTTAGAGAAGGATTACCATTACGTCAATCTGAACAGGCCAATTATTGGCGTTGGGCAGTGAGGGCTTTTAGAATCAGTGCCAGTGGTGTGGATAACCATGTACAAATTCATACCCATATGTGTTATTCCGAGTTTAATGATTGTATTGAACATATTGCTGCAATGGATGCCGATGTGATTACCATCGAAACCGCACGTTCGGCAATGGAATTATTAAATGCTTTTGAAGCCTTTGATTATCCCAATGCTATTGGGCCGGGTGTGTACGATATTCATTCACCGCAAATTCCCAGTGTTGAAGCCATCAAAAAGTTGCTCAATAAAGCAGGGCAGGCGATTGATAAACAACGATTATGGGTGAATCCTGATTGTGGTTTAAAAACCAGACAATGGCCAGAAGTGAAGCAAGCTTTAACGAATATGGTGCAAGCAACAAAAGAATTGAGAGCGGAGTGGAGTTAAGCGTTGAAATATTTCCCTCCCCAAGTTAGGGGAGGGTTAGAGTGGGGTTATTCCCCACTCGGTGCTTCTTTAATATAACCTTGTTGAATTAACCATGCTAAGTTAGCTTTAGCAGTAGTATCGCCTTGGTCAGCAGCTTTGCTTAGCCATTTTGCGCCTTCATCAATATTCTGACGTACACCACGACCACTAATGTACATCATACCTAAATTAAGTTGTGCGCTGGCTTTACCTTGCTCAGCCGATTTACGATACCATTTGGCCGCTTCGGCAAGGTCTTGTTTTACACCTTCACCTTTTTGATACATCATGCCAACGTTAAATTGTGCACTAGATTCACCTAAATTAGCGGCTTTTTGAAACCATTTAAAGGACTCATCTAGGTCTTTAGGTACTCCGTCACCATGATAATAATGCCAACCCATGGCGTTTTGTGCTTCTGCCAATCCACGTGTTAAAGATTTTGGTGTTGAGGGGGTTTTAGCCTCAGTTTTGGCTTCTACTTTTGGTTGAGCCATTTCTTTATCTTTAGCTGTTGCAGGTGTGGCCACTTCAACGGTTTTGTTTTCAGGTGTTGCTGCGGTTGTTTCTGTTTTTGCAGCGTCTGTTGACTCTGTTGTAGCGACAGCTGGGCTAGGTTCTTGTGTTTTTGCAGGTGTAGGTGTTTTTTCCTTTTTGGTTTCTGCTGTTGGACTACCTGATAGCAACATACTATCAGAGCTTGCTTCTTTGCTGCGTGTTTTGGGTGTAGTCACTTGTGGAGTGCTAACAGAGCTGCTTTCACTGAGCAATTCAATATTAGCTGCAGAAGATTCGCTACTAGGAGCGGTTTCAGCTAATAAATCATCTGTTGCTGCAGTGTCAGTTGGTGGAATTTCTTCAGGGGTAGGTTCAATCGTAGACTCAACAGGAGCTGTCTCGGTACCGTCCCCAGCACTTGCAGGTGCGCTATTACCACCAAAATCGGTTGTTAACCCTACATAAGCTAATTGACAGGCAATCAAAATCGCAATGACCACCCATTTATTGATTTCCATCGCCTCGTCATCTTTTGCATTTTTGCTTGGCTCTGAGGCTTTGTTAAAAAGCATGACTGGTGGAGGGGCATTGTCTTCTTCTTTTTTAACCGATTCTATTTCTATCTCTGTATTTGATGTTGTTTCATTATTGCTAACAGTTACGTTGGCCTTATCTTCAGATACTGTTTCAGCACTAACATGATTAGCTATAGCAGGAGCAACAGAAGCAGCAATCATATCCAGCTCATCAACAGCTTGGCTTGTTGGAGTAGAGCTTACCTCTATCACAGTGGCTGTTGTTTTAGAAGTATTGTCTGAGTTATCTTCATCGTCTAAATCATCAAAAACTGAGCGTTTCGGTAATGGTTGTGGTGGTGCAAACATTTTACCAGCAATCATCACGGCTGCACCAATGACAGCAACTAAGCCCATAGAGGCAAAGACGTCTAAGCCCATACTTTTGCCATCAGCGTACAATACATACATAACTTGTAATGTCACAATTAAGGCAATAACGGTTGTTTTGCTTAGTTCAATATGATCTTGCGTTTGTGCAAGTGATTTAGAGGGCTTGGTTTCCTTCATTGTTTTTATCTCAACAGAGGTTGCTAATGGCAGTGCTGAGGTAGCAACTGGCTCCAAAGGTGGTTGAATTGAGTCAGATGGCTCAGCCATATTGATAATGTTATCTTGATTTTCAATAATCGGACTTAAGTTAAAAACTAAATCATCTTCTAAAAAATGTGCAGGGTCTAAGATCAGCTCAATCTGTTCGGGATGGTGCCCTTGTAAACTGATAGCTAAGAGATGATCAATTTTAGCGAGATATTCACCATGCGGATGTAAGTGTAAATGACGTAATTTGACACTTTCAGGAATACCGTTGTCATAACTTTTAAGTTCTAAAATAAATCGATGTATTTCCATCGATAATTCGGCATCCAATCCAGCAGGATAAATCAGATCTTGTTGAAAAATCTGCTCCAAAATAAAACCTAGCGCATATAAATCAACGCTATAGTCAATACGAGTAATTAAGTCAGCATGGCGTTGTTGCTGGTCACTCAGTAAAGCATGGCGCATTAATGCCGATTGAGTAGAAGCTTTTTGATTAACATGAACGGGCAAAGGGCGAGAAAGCTTTAAAGTGTTACTCACCGCAAACATAAAATCAATCAGACATAATTTATTAAAGTTTAAGTGTAATGGCGTATCAAACGTATAAGGGTGTGGTTTGTAAGGGATACAAATATTATCGGGGCGTAATTGTGCATGAATAACACCCGCTTGGTGAATTTCTTTTAAAGCAATTAAGCTATAACGCGCAAATTGTAAAAACGATTGTACATAGACTAAAGGATGTTTTAATTCGTGATTATTTGAGGCAAGTTTAGGCTTTGTTCCTAACCAATGAGCCAAAGAAATGCCAGCATCTTTGATTTTTATGGTTTGATAAGCATCATCTGTTTTTTCGTCTTCTTTTTCTTTACGCAAACGAGCAACATGAGGCACACGTTTTAACAACATTAAAATGTTTTTTTCACGGGCAATCCAATATTCGTTTTGAGCTAAGCTGTCAACGCGTTTAACGTAGGTGCAATAGCTGTCTTCCTCGGGCGCAAGGCGTTCGAGGCGAATAAATTGTCGGTCTTGTTGATGGTCAGACTCCAGACGTTCATAACTTGTCGCAAATAAATTGGCAACCGTTTTCATGAATGCGCAACCTTTAGGATTTGGTTGTTATTATTGTTATATGCTTTGCAGATAGACTTAAATCGGCTCGTCATTATACGGTGATTATTGCGGATACGCAAAACAGAGTTATATTTGTGACCGATTAAAAAAAGCATTTTTTCAAACAACAATAATAACAGAACTTATTAGGACTTACGCGGTTATTGCTTATTTGTCGCACTTCAACCGTTGGTAACAGTTTTATGCTCACAAAACGCACGCCTGAAGGTGAAGTGCGTAAGTACTACTTATGTATGACGGTTTTTAAATTTATCAAAAGCCGTATATAGCAGAATGGTAGTATATCTATCGAGTGTTTTACGAAAAATGGTTGGATTGTAGGACGATTTAATGTATTGGATACTATAAAAAGTCATAACTCATTTATTGTAAAGAAACTTTTAGCTCTTTATCCAAATAGCCCTCGACTTTAAAAGCAAAAGGAATGCGGCCATCATTATCAGTAAGCGTTGCTAAATTTGGAGCGATTTTAACTAGCTGTTGTGAGCGTTCTTTACTCAATCGCGCATTCACATCCCAACGCACTAACAAACTATTTACTGTCAGCGAACCAGTCACCACCGCATCAGCGACAATGCCTTGATTATCAGAGAGTTGTTTTAGTTGCATATTGTCTAAACGGATATAATTATTTTCATAATTCATCACGCCTTCAACCGTACTAATATTCAGTTGTTCGGTGGTTTTAAACACATGATCTAACTGTTTAGTGGTTAAACGATTCGCCAACACTGCACGTAAGCCATCTTTAAACAAACGCGCATTAAGCATTTTAATATCTTCGCCTTGGACTTTAGCACTGGCTTTAATGGTAAATTGGGAGGGCACAAGTTTGGCATTAAAATCGACTTTCAGTTTAGAACCTTGTTTCTTTTCAAACACTTCTGGCAATAATACCCCTAAAGCACTCGAATCTAACAAACCAGTCGCCGTTAAATTGTTGGTATCGCCTTGGGCATCAATATTGAGATTAGTTGTGCCACTATAACTTAAATTTTTTGGTAAATAGGCGCGCACAAAAGGATAAACTTCTTCCATTTTGGTCGGCTCTAAGCCGTTAGCGCGTAAATTAATATCCATCACAGGTTGTTTAGGAATGCCACGCACCACACCATTAACCGTCATTTTGTTGCCATGAATGGTCATGGCCATATTATTAATATCTAAGCTATTACGTTTTAAGCTAAAAACATTGTGGCCAATATCCAATGCCATGCTAAAAGTTTTGCCACGTTGTGTGCCATCAGGTGCAGCCAAGATCATATTGTCAAATTGAATGCCACCTTGAGAGCTCATGCCATCCCATGTGTTGCCTTTGAGTTGTAATTTCATGGAGGCCACACCACTGACAGGGTATGCGGTTAGGTTTTTGGGAGCATAAGCCAAGAAGGGTAAAATCGGGGCATCGTTGACGGTTAACACCCCATCAATTGGCATTTGATTACTTTTAACACTATTTAATGGGCCTGCCATGCCGCGTAAGCTGACATTGGTTTGTGTCGCTTGTGGTGTACGCAAACTAATGTCCATATTAAATTTTTCTTTAACAGCAAAACCCGTAAATCGAGCATCAATTTTGTCAAAGCTTAATTTAGCGGCACCTTGTGCAGCCGTAGCATCTACAATATTGATCGAGCCATCAGTGGCATGGAAATTTTTAATGCGTAGCCAATTCATTAATGGGCCACGCTTTTGTTGCAACAAATCGCCAACATTCAGTGAATAATCTTTATCAACCAAAATATTGGCTTGAAAGTGTTGAATAGCAAGGTCATTGACCGAAATTCGACCAATAAATAATGGTAATAAATCAGCCGTTAAACTGACTTCTTGTGCACGAGCAAAAAATGGCCATGTACGGAGCGGATGCTTGGCAAAACGTTCGTTTTCGGAGAGGGTAATTTCTTTAACTTTAACACCAAAAGGTACCAAGCTAAATTTGAGTTTGTTGTAGTCGATTTTGCGTGGAATAACGCTCTTAACAGCGGCTTCACCTGCTTTACGGGCGGCTGATTCATCAACAGTATCAGCCGCACACGGATTTAGCCAAATCCAAGTGGCTAAAAGAGCAAAACAGGAGGTTTTTTGTCTCATGGAGTGTTAGTTTTTTTTAGGCTATCACTGAGTAATTGATTCATTTCACCATGCAACCAACGACGTAAATCTTCACGAACTTTATCTAAATGCTGCTCGATCAGATCATCGGCATTTTGTAAAAAGCGTTTTTTCAGTTCTTGTTCAAGGGCAGAAGGGGCAACGCCTGTAGGAGCAACACGTGGTGCTAATGGCACAGAAGGCGGACGAGCAGTCATCGGGCTGGCAATCACACGTTCATTAATAACGCCGCCTAAAGAACGACAAATATCTTGTAGCTCATCAAAAATCTTTTGTCTTAACTCAACAGGAGCTCGTTGCCAACGTTGAGGAAAATGATTACCTAATTCAACAGCCATAAGCGGACTCACAAATCGTATTTTTCTAATCTAAAGCCTTGTTGTCGATAATATTGCCAGCGAGAACGTCCTGCTTGTTTAAGTTGTTCATCATTTGCAATCACTTCAAGCACTCGTTGAAATTGTGCCAAACCTTGAGGCGCACGAGTACTTAAATTCAGTAACACACCATCTGCTTCAACGGGTGTCTTTAGTCCCAATAATACAGGCGCGTCAATAAATTTCCCATCACCTAGACGATGATGAGGAATAAAAGATTCTGCTTTAAACGACCATAGCCATTCATCACAAGCTTGGGCATCGGTGTCATTCTCTAATTGAATAAAAACCCGTTGCCCAGCTTGCAGAGCCTTATCTACCAAACGGCATGCCGTTAGCAGACGCGACTCTACACTATTTGTCGATAATAAGTAAAAATTAACCTGTAACACGATGCTGCAAATATTGCATTAACAAAGGAACAGGACGGCCAGTCGCGCCTTTTTGTGCGCCAGACAACCAAGCTGTGCCAGCAATATCCAAATGTGCCCATGTATAGTCTTTGGTAAATCTTGCTAAAAAACAGGCAGCGGTAATTGCGCCACCGTTAGGCCCACCAATATTACCAATATCCGCAAAGGGGGAGTCTAATAATTCTTGGTAATCAGGCAACACAGGCATACGCCATGCGCGGTCATTACTTTGTTCGCCAGCTTGTAAAATGTCATTGGCTAAACTGTCACTTGGGCTAAATAAGCCAGACACAACTTTACCCAAAGCCACCACACAAGCACCTGTTAACGTGGCAATATCAATCACAATCGCAGGATCATATTTTTTAACGTAGGTAAGGGCATCACACAACACCAAACGACCTTCGGCATCGGTATTTAAAATTTCAACAGTTTGGCCAGACATCGTGGTAACAATATCACTAGGACGCGTCGCACGACCAGAGGGCATGTTTTCGGCAGCAGCGACCACACAAACCACGTTAATCGGTAATTTAGCGGCTAAAATGCCTTTCATTACACCAAAAACCGAAGCTGCACCACACATATCAAACTTCATTTCATCCATGCCAGCCGCAGGTTTAATCGAAATGCCACCTGTATCAAAGGTAATGCCTTTGCCAACTAATACCACAGGTTTTTCGCCTTTTTTGCCACCTGTGTAATTCATGACAATCAATTTGCCTTCTTGTTCTGAACCTTTAGACACCGCTAAAAATGCACCCATGCCTAATTTTTCCATGTCTTTTTCGCCTAATACGTCAACACTTAATTTACGTTGGCCTTTGGCGAGGGCAGTAGCTTGTTCGGCTAAATAGCTAGGATGACAAATATTGGGTGGCAAGTTACCTAAATCACGGGCAAAACTTTGGCCTGTTGCCACGGCTTGTCCCCAGCTTAAAGCGGTTTGTCCTGTGGCATTTGCGAGTTCATCACCTACAACTAAGGTCATGGTGATATTGTTAGTTTCATTTTTTTTGCTTTTAAATTGGTCAAAACGATAATCAACCTCAAGTGTACTACGAGCAATGTCACTAATCACTTGTGTGGCTGTTCGATCGGTCACGGTTAATTCGCTTAAAAAGCTATAGGCAGCTTGCATTTTGCTATTTAAGGCTTTGTAAGCTTGAGCCGCTACTTTTTGTAAAGCGCGACCGTTAAACTCTTTACTGTCACCAGCACCCACCACCACAATCACAGGGCAGCTAATATTATTTAAACGATATAAAGAGACCGTTTGCCCAAGTTTGGCTTCAAAATTAGCTGCTTTTAAGGCCGCTGATAATTGACCTGCACTGGCCTCATCAAGTGCTAAACCTGTTGGCGTTAAACCTTGTGTGGTCATGGCAATAATCAGGGCATCTGCAGGCACAAGGGCAGGGTTAACGGTAGATAACAACGCAAAATCCATGACAACCTCTCTCACATAAATTTTTGTTGATGAGTGATGATAAAGAACCATCCAAAGATAAGCTCATCTAGTGTTACAATATGGCCTAGTTTACCGATTCATGATTGTTTTAACAGTATACGGCTTACGCATTTCAGCGAAATTCATCTGTTTTGTGAATATAAAATCACTAAAAATGATTGGAATATAAACAAATAAGCAACAACCCTGTAAGTCACACCAAGAAAAGGCAAAGTTATTGTGATTATTCGTCGCTATTTGAGTGGTCAATTGTTGATAACAACCATCGCTGTGACCAGTTTGTTGACACTCATTTTAATGGGCGGACGTGTTATTAAGTTTTTTGGCATGGCGGCAGAAGGTCGTTTAGATGTCAATTTATTATCCGCAGTGTTGTTATACCGTTTACCTGGTTTTCTTGAGCTGATTATCCCTTTGTCGCTGTTTATTGCTGTGTTATTAGTCTTTGGCCGTTTATATATTGATAACGAAATGGCGGTGTTAAGCAGTAGTGGCATTAGTCGTTGGCAGCTAATTGGTAGCCTAGTGCCTGTTGTTTTATTAATTACTGTCACTGTTGCCAGTTTAAGCTTATATTTTACCCCTAAAGGCAATTATTTATACGAAAAAGTCTTTAGCCAACAAGCCAATCGTAATGCGTTTGATATGGTGAAGGTGGGTCAGTTTCAGAAAATTGATAGCCATATGTTATATGCTAACGCCATGTCGACAGACAAAAGCCAATTATTAGATGTGACTTTATATAGTGAAAAACAACGAGAGCATGGTACAAGCCAAATCATGTTGTTTGCCAAAACAGCCACCCGCCAAATAGACGCCAATACAGGACGACAAACCTTAATCTTAACCGATGGTTATCGTTATGAATTAGTGGCAGGTCAAATTGCCTATAACCGTTTAGCATTTAAAAATTATCAGATGCGTTTACGCTTTGAAGTTCAAGAGCCAGAAATCACCAAAATCCGTGCATTTAGCACTCCCGACATTCAACAACGTATTCAACAAGGCGACAAAATTGCTTTAGGTGAGTGGTTGTGGCGTTGTTCTATGCCCTTATTAGCCCCAACGGGGTTGTTGTTGGCTATTGCACTATCAAAAGTAAATCCCCGCCAAGGTCGTTATCTTAAATTACTCCCTGCCATCTTGTTGTATATCAGCCTTGTGGTGTTGATTGGTGCAACACGCAACAAAATCGCTAAAGGTAAAATGGCCGAAATAGGTTTGTGGTCAGTGCATATCTTTTATTTTGGCCTAGGCATTTTATTGCTGTCGTGGGACGACATAAAACTTCGCTATCAGGCATGGCGAGATGCTAAAGGAGCAGCCGTATGAGCCGTTTAGCACGTTATGTCGGAGTCACTGTTTTATCCGCAATGGCCATTGTTTTAGTGCTGTTATTGGGCTTAGATGTTGTTTTCTCATTCTTAGGGGAGTTAGAAGACTTACGCGATAATTATCAAGCAGCACAAGCTTTTACATATGTGTTAATGACCTTGCCATTACGCTTGTATGACATGATTTCAGTTTCTGCATTAATTGGCGGTATTGTTGGCTTGGGTTTATTGGCCAACCATGCTGAGTTAACAGTCATGCGGGCTGCAGGTTTGAGCGTGTGGCGGATTGTGTTGTGGGTGATGCAGCCTGCGCTGTTATTGGTGATTGGTAGCTTATTAATTGCTGAGTATGTAGTACCTGTCTCTCAGCCCAAAGCCGAGGCTTATAAATCACTTGCGTTAGGTCAATCGGTCAGTTCAGGCGAATTATGGGGATATTGGCAAAAACAAGGCAATACATTTGTACAAATGCACAATGTCAGTCCTGAGGGTAAACTACATGGCATAAGCTTTTATCAGTTTTCTGCTGATGGTGTGCTTATTAATAAACAGTTTGCTCAACAAGGTGACTATCAACAAGAGAATCAATGGTTATTACACCAAGTAGTAGAACATAAAATTGATCAAAAAGGCCAAGTTGAAAGCAAGCAGCAGTCTAGTCGGGTATGGCACAGCGAGTTAACGCCAGATTTTTTACAATTAGTCACCGTTTCCCCTGAGTATTTAGCACCTACACGCTTATATCGATATGCTGATTATTTACAAGGACAAGGTTTGGTTGCTACACAATATTTTTTAGAGTTTTGGAAAAAGGTACTTGCCCCAATTGCAACCTTATCCATGGTTTTAGTTGCTTGTTCGTTTATTTTTGGCCCATTACGTTCGGTCACAATGGGTTTACGACTAATTTTTGGTATTTTTGCGGGCTTGGGTTTTAGGTATTTACAAGATTTTTCTGGCTATGCGAGTTTGGTTTATGATTTTTCGCCACTCTTAGCTGCTGCTTTGCCAATTGCATTTTGTTTATTGGGAGGAGTTTGGGCTTTAGCCAGAGTGAAATAAAAAGTCTATCGAGGACTGGATAAAGCCAAAACAGCTTAATCATCACAATTTTAGTAGGAAATTTTGTTGCTTAACTTAAACAAGTGTTGACAGTATCATTTTTTTGCAACATTTTATCAAACAGAAATTAGGACTTATGTATTTTACTGAAGTTATCCTTAGTAAAATAAACATTAGGAATGGTTAATTTGCAAGCAAATGAACGGTAAAGCTTATGATTTTAACTTGGCTATCTCTATCCTAAGAGGATAAATATTTTAAGCCTGCTAAACTGATAAATAATAATAGAAGATATTGCCAAGAGAATAACCTGCTCTAAGCCAATATCTTCTTCAATAAATAAAAGAGAATACGATTTTGTTGACTTGGACTTCTGCACAGGCCACCGATGTAGGTGCGAAAAGAAAAATAAACGAAGATAACTTATTGTCTCGGCCTGATATTGGCTTATGGGTTGTCGCTGATGGCATGGGAGGACACGCTGCGGGTGATGTAGCGAGTCAGTCCGTGGTTAATGGATTAGCACAATTGAAGGCTTCATCTGATCTTGCCGACTTTGTTGATTCAATTGAAGACAAACTGTTGTTAGTCAATCATCAATTACGCAAGCATGGCCAAGAGGCTTTAGGTGGCCGTACTTTAGGTACAACCGTTGTCAGTTTGTTTTTTATTGATACGATGGGTGCTTGTATCTGGGCTGGCGATTCTAGAGCCTATTTATTTAGAGAAGGAGAATTATCTCGTATTTCTCATGATCATTCAGCCGTACAAGAAATGATTGATGCAGGTATGCTTACCCATGAGCAAGCGGCGTATCATCCACATCGTAATGTCATTACTCGTGCCGTCGGTGGTGCTGAAAATTTATATCCAGAAGTGCGCGTGTTCACAGTTAAAGCGGGTGATTGGTATATACTGTGTAGTGACGGCTTTTATAACGAGTTACCCGAAGAAATAATAGCTGCCAATTTAATCCAAGAAAACCCCGAAAAGTCAGTGCAAATTTTAATGGAAAAAGCCTTAGCCAAAGGAGCTTTAGATAATGTGACACTGATCGTGATTCGAGTAAATGAGGCCTAATATGAAAAAAGATTACCCTCAAGCCAATGCCAGATTAGCCGAAGTGGCTAGAAGTTGGGCAGAAGGTGAGCTTAGCCATGATACTTGGCGCAAAGAAAGACGCGCAATTATTAAAGATATTTGGTTGCGTAAAAAAGATTTAGATAGTAGTCAATTAGGAACGTTACCTATCAAAACACACAAAAAACATAATACGCAAACTTTGCCAAGTCTGCCCATTCACGTGGGTCTCAATCATCAGCTTGGATCAACAACGGCTGTATTTTTATCTGAAGATACAGAAGTGTTGCAAGAAGATGTATTCTTATTGGCAGTGTTATTATTTTCTATGGTGTTAACAACGATATTTATGGTTTATATGCTTTAAGCAGCTACAGTATTGTCAGTTATAAGCTTGGTTAGTTAGCTTAATTTGTTTGTAATTTCTTCATATTTGATACCATAAGTGAGATGTAGGTCACATTATGGTGTTTTTCTTTTTGTTAGCTTGTTCAACAAGATTAGCTAAGTCAGTTACTCACTTTGATTTATTATCGTGTGTAAATCAAAAAAATATCAAAATATTCACTTATTTCTTTGTTGTGATGCCAAGATTAAATTAATGTGGTTATAGAAATAAGCAAAGTAGCGATTGATATTGTGTAGTCTAAAGAGAGTCATAAATGAGTCAATATCAGCCTTTAGTTGAGTTAGAACAACGCAAAAATCCAATTCAAAAGGGAACCAAATTAGCACGACGTATAGTTGGTGGTCGTTACTCTTTATTACGCGATATTCGTTTGTTGTTAGTTCATGCTGTTGAACTGCCTTGGATTGTTTTTCCCTTAAAACCTGAAGATGATTCTCATCCAGAATTATGGCCAAATAGTTATCCTAGTTATTTAGATTATTTGTCTGTTGTTGCGCAGATGATTGTTCCTACTGAGCGTAAGTCTGTATCTTATGGTACGTTGGCGGTTATTCCCCATGATTATGTGTGGCCACAAGAAAAACGTCAAAGTAAATGGTTTTTTATTAATGGTATTTGTACCAGCCCAGCGATGGCATTGTTAGAGGCCAAAGAGGTTGCTGCCACCTTTCAACGGCCAATACATTTAATTCATACCCCAACGGCAGGCGTTGTCCGCGATTTATGGAATGCCATTACCGCACGTAGTTTACGCAAAGATGGTTATTTATCCCGCCCAGCATTTAATATTGTTAAAAATGCGTTGTTAAGCCATGAGAAAGTGGTGTTAACGACGTATTCTCAAGGAACGATTGTGGCGAGTTATATCGTCCGCAAAGTGCTAAAAGATCCCGTTTTACGTTTACATGCGCATAAGTTAGAAGTGTATTGTATTGGTGGCGCAGCCGATAGTTTGCATATTGATCATGCTTTAAGTGCAGAGCATGGCCATAGCGTGCCTTATGTAGAACATTTTGCTAATGGTAAAGATTTTTTTGCACGAGTTGGTGTCTTGGCACATTACCATGACACATCAGGTGCAATTTTTGTGATTCCTGATAAAAAAGGACATATGTTAAATAGTCATTATATTAAAGGCATTGGACGTGGTGATTATTGCGACCAACGTTCACGCTTGTTTAAGTATGCGTATGGCGCTGAGGCAGGGCCACACGATTATATCCCCACCGATCGACGCCGTTAAAAAAAGCCCCTGATGGGGCTTTTTGTTAAGCCGTTCTTTTTAAAGCTAATTTTGCCAAAGCAATTAAGGCATCTTTATATTTTGATGCAGGAATTTCAGCTAAGGCATCAATCGCTAATTGCGACTCTTCCTGTGCACGTTGCATACAATAATCAAGTGCACCAGAGGTTCTAACAATAGTCAAAATTTCGTTTAAATGTTCAAGGCCACCTGTTTTAATGGCATCTTTAATTAATTGTGCCTGAGCTGTTGCAGAGGTTTTAATGGCTTGAATCAACGGTAGGGTAGGCTTGCCCTCGGCTAAATCATCACCCACATTTTTACCCATTTCTTCAGCACTGCTAGTGTAATCCATAATGTCATCAATAATTTGAAAGGCAGCACCAAAATGCACTGCATATTTTTTCATCGCTGGACGATAAACAGGATTACCAAGTTCTGCGCCCGTTTCTGTGGCTGCCACAAACAATTGTGCTGTTTTGCTATAAATAACATCCATATAACGTTGTTCGGTGGTATCAGGGTCGCGTTGATTAATTAATTGTAAAACTTCACCCTCAGCCACAATACAAGTGCTATCAGACATAATTTCTGAAATGGCTTGGCTTTTTAAGCTGACAATTAATTGGAAGGCGCGTGAAATTAAAAAGTCACCCACTAAAACGGCGGTGGCATTATTCCATGCTGAGTTCACAGTGGCTCGGCCACGACGTAAATCAGATTCGTCCACCACATCATCATGAATTAGGGTAGCTGTATGTAACATCTCAATAATGGCAGCCGCTAACACATGAGCATTGCCTTCGGTGTAACCTGTTGCTCGTGCTGATAATAAACATACTAATGGTCTTAAACGTTTGCCCCCGCCATCCACTAAATATTGACTGACTTGCATAATTAGTGGAACGCGTGAATTTAAATGATGGGTAATAAAGTGATCAACAGCTGCAAAATCGTCAGCAACCGTATTTAAAATCTCATTAAAGCTCATAGATGAACCCAATTATTAACAAAAAGATGGTGGTGTCATTGTTGTCCTTATCATGCTAATGCTAACAGTAGCTTGTGTTTACTACCACTCCTTAACGAATAAATCATAAAAAAACGCTTTTTCTTTAAGCTTTGTTAAGAGATGCTTGCACTCAGTCAACATTTTGCATACAATCGCGCACCTTGCGAATTTATCACTGTGGGCTTAGAAGAAGCTCCGCAGATTTACGGAGTCGGCGACTATGTACGCGGTTATTAAAAGTGGCGGCAAACAACATCGCGTTGTTGAAGGCGAAAAGCTCAAAGTTGAGTTATTAAACGCAGAGCCAGGCCAAAGCATTACTCTTGAAGATATTTTAATGGTAGTGAATGGCGAAAACATTCAAATTGGTACTCCAGTGGTTGCTGGAGCTAAAGTTACAGCTGAAGTGCTTGGTCATGGTCGTCATGAGAAAGTACGCATTGTTAAAATGCGTCGCCGTAAGCACTATCGTAAACAACAAGGTCACCGTCAATGGTTTACCGAGTTGAAAATCACAGCTATTAGTGCTTAATGGGGGATATTCGTCATGGCACACAAGAAAGCGGGTGGTTCTACCCGTAACGGCCGCGACTCACAGGCCAAACGTTTAGGTGTAAAAGTGTACGGTAGCCAACAAATTTCTGCTGGCAATATTATCGTTCGTCAACGTGGCACACAATTCTGGCCAGGTGAAAATGTAGGCATTGGTCGTGACCATACCTTATTTGCTAAAGCCGATGGTGTTTTAAAGTTTGTAACTAAAGGTCCTTTCAACCGTCAATATGCGGTTGTTGAAGTGGCTGCTTAATCAGTTCAAACTAAAAAAGCCCCGATTATCGGGGCTTTTTGCTTTGTGGTTAGAGTTTTTTTAAACAGGACTTACGCATTTCACTGAAATTAGCGCGTTTGTGAGCATGAGGTCGTTGAAGGCGATTGAAAAGTGAGCAAATAAGCGATAGCCGCGTAAGTCCTAAAAAGGTTTAGGGCGAAGACATCATGCGTTTTGTTGATGAAGCAATTATCCAAGTTGAGGCGGGTCACGGAGGTAATGGCTGTGTGAGTTTTCGCCGAGAAAAGTTTATTCCTTTTGGTGGGCCTGACGGCGGTGATGGCGGTCGTGGCGGTAGTATTTGGATTGAGGCTGATCCTGATGCTAATACTTTAGTGGATTATCGTTACACCCGTAAGTTTCGTGCGGATCGTGGTCAAGGCGGTCGTGGTGCAAATTGTAGTGGCAAAAGCGGCGCGGATGTTGTGTTAAAAGTGCCTGTTGGTACAACGATTGTTGATGAAGATACCAATGAGGTGCTGGGCGACTTAGTAGAAGCAAACCAAAAATTGTTGGTGGCTAAAGGTGGTCGTGGTGGCTTGGGTAATATTCATTTTAAAAGCTCCACTAATCGTTCGCCACAAAAAGCAACATCAGGTTTTGCTGGCGAAGCTCGTCAATTACGTTTGGAATTAAAAGTCCTTGCTGATGTTGGTTTGTTGGGATTGCCAAACGCAGGTAAATCCACTTTTATTCGTGCGGTGTCAGCAGCCAAGCCTAAAGTGGCAGATTATCCTTTTACGACATTAGTACCAAATTTAGGGGTAGTTGATGTCGATCGTCATCGCTCTTTTGTGATGGCTGATATCCCCGGTTTAATTGAAGGGGCAGCAGAAGGAGCAGGATTAGGTATTCGTTTCCTTAAGCATCTTGCACGTACCCGATTTTTATTGCATTTGGTTGATATTGCGCCAGTTGATGGTAGTGATCCTGTTGAAAATATTACGGCAATTAGCTTAGAGTTAGAAAAATTTTCTCCTGCATTGGCTGCTTTGCCTCGTTGGCTAGTATTAAATAAAATTGATTTGGCTTTACCTGAAGAAGTTGAATTAATTGAGCAAGATATTCTTGAGCGTTTGGATTGGCAAGGGCCTGTATTTAAGACATCTGGTTTAACCCGTGATGGTGCAATGCAGGTTTGTTATAAATTGATGGAAGCTATTGAAGAACAACGTCAATTAGAAGCAGAAAATCCAGAGTTTGCCGAAGCAGAGGCCGAAAAACGTCGTTTATTGGAAGAAGAAACGCGTCAACAAATTCAAAATCTACGTGCACAGCAACGTGCGCAATATTTGGCTAATAAAGAAGCTGGTTTTGAAGATGACGATGATTGGGATGACGACGATGATGGAGATATGGAAGTTATTTACCAGCGTTGAGTAAGAAAATGACAAATAATCGCCATAAATTGCAGCAAGCCCGTCGTTGGGTCGTCAAAATTGGTTCGGCTTTATTAACGGCGAATGGTCAAGGTTTGGATCAACAAGCCATGCGCTCTTGGGTGGAGCAAATGGTTGCTTTAGCGCAACAAGGGATAGAGCTTATTTTAGTTTCTTCGGGTGCTGTTGCTGAAGGTATGGTCAGAATGGGGATTAGCCATCGTCCAGATTCCTTGCACGACTTGCAAGCGTGTGCTGCTATTGGTCAAATGGGCTTGGTTCAGGCTTATGAGTCACATTTTCGAGAGTTTAACTGTAAAACAGCGCAAATCTTACTAACACATGAAGATTTATCGGATCGGCAACGTTATTTAAATGCCCGTTCAACCTTAACCACTTTAATTAACTGGAAGGTTATTCCTGTTATTAACGAAAATGACACAGTTGCCACGGATGAAATTCGCTTTGGTGATAACGATACTTTAGCGGCGTTAGTGGCTAATTTGGTCGATGCCGAAGCGTTGATTATTCTTACCGATCAAGAAGGTATGTTTGATCGTGACCCACGCCATGATGCAACCGCAACTTTATTGCCAGAAGTACGAGCCATGGATGAAAGTCTGTTTGCAATGGCTGGTGGTGGTGGTGTGTTAGGGCGTGGTGGCATGATTACTAAAGTTCGAGCGGCGCGTTTTGCGGCTCGTTCGGGGTGTGCAACAGTGATTGCCAGTGGCCGTAGCCCTAATATTTTACAACGTTTGGCAGCGGGGGAATCATTGGGAACTTTGCTGTTACCTGATGATGATCGTTTAACGGCGCGTAAACAATGGTTGGCAGCACATTTACAAACGGCTGGACGAGTTGTGCTCGATAAAGGTGCGGTACGCGCCTTAATAGAGCAAGGTAGAAGTTTGTTGCCAGTTGGTGTTAAGGCTGTTGAGGGGCAGTTTTTGCGTGGAGAGGCGGTGGCTTGTGTCGATGAGGCTGGCAAACAGTTAGCAGTTGGTTTAGTGAATTATAATGCTGAAGAAGCAAGGCAGATTATTGGCTTGTCTTCATTACAAATAGCGGATGTATTGGGTTATATGAGTGATGAAGAGTTAATGCATCGGGATAATATTGCAATTACATAACTATAAGGGTGGGATATCTGCCCTTATTTTTTATGGTTTGAATATACTAATTTGTTACTGAATAGATGATGTTGATGTTTTGATTGCTTGTTACTGATTTTATTTTGTGATGAGTGCCAATTATTTTTGGCATCAAATTTGAATTGTTTTAAATTAGGTGGCGCGCCCGGAGAGATTCGAACTCCCGACCCCCAAGTTCGTAGCCTGGTGCTCTATCCAACTGAGCTACGGGCGCGTTGAGGTGGCGTATTATATGCCACTTTTTTTTGATGTCAACATTTATTTTGAATTTAAATCGCGTTTGCGAAATGTTACAAAAAAAATGTAATGGCGGTGAGAGAGGGATTCGAACCCTCGATACGGTTACCCGTATGCGTCCTTAGCAGGGACGTGGTTTCAGCCACTCACCCATCTCACCGCACAGGGCGCGAATCATAGCATTAATATAAAAAAATGAAAGATGTTTTTTAATGTGTTTGCTTAATAAATGTGCGTTTGTTTTGTGATCGGTGTCGCATTCGGACGAAAAGGTTAAAATGTCCGACAATGGTTTGAGGATTGAGGAGAAAATGTGCTATAAAGACACGCAGTTTTTGGCGTATCAATTGGTATTTGTTTTAAGCTTGATCGGCAATTGAGTTTTCAAGGTTACCACATTGTAGGTGACTTAAAGTGAGACCTAGTGCTAAAATTGGAAGTATAAATTACCAAGTTGTATTTGCTAAGGTTTGTTAGTCAATTTTTGGTATTGATGACTCGTTGTTTGATAACCTATTCGAGGGAAAAATATGGAACGCAAGAATATTTTAGGTGTGTCCTTGTTGGGATTGACCTGTTTGGTAGGGGCGCAAACCGCTAGCGCAGAAATTGCACTGCAACCACAAGCAGTTCCTTTTGGAGCTTTTGTACTTGTGCCAACATTAAATGCAAAAACAGTGTTTGATGACAATATTTATTCTTTAAGCTCTAATGAGGTGAGTTCGTTCTCTCAGGTTGTGAATCCGAATTTTGCTTTTGTTGCGCAAGATCGTGCGAATGTTTATAAGTTAGTTTATAACTTGAATGCAGCTGGTTATGCCAATGATAGTGATGATAGCTACAATGACCATAAAATTGATTTAAATGCCCATATAGAGCCTACAGCTCGTTTACGCTACGATGCGGGTTTAGCGTATGGTATGTTGCATGATGATCGTGGACAAGGAGCTAGTTCTGGCCTTAGTTTATTTAGAATTCGTCAAGATGGTAATGACGATGGTGTAATTGACGAAGGTATCGGCGAAGTTGATAAATACAACTTGGCAACCTTGCGTTTAGGTGGGGAGTATGGTGCTAAAACAGCCCGTGGTTTGTTAGTAGCTAATGCTGATTTGAATCAAAAGCGTTATTCACGTAATTCATCGGCATTAGGTCGTGATAATGATACATTTAATGTGTTGTTGGGTGTGCGTGCGCGTTTAATGCCTAAAACAACGTTTTTAGTAGATTACGAGATTTCTGATACAAATTATAAGGGTGTCACACCTGATAGCAAAGATAATCGTATTTTGGCAGGTATTACTTGGGAAAATAGTATTCAAACCACAGGCAAATTGCGTTTAGGTCAAGGTAAGCGTAAGGTTGATGGTGGTAAAGATATTGATAAATTTACTTGGGATTTAGGAATGGTTTGGAAGCCGTTACCATTAGATACGATTAATGTTAGTGGTGGTGCTAGAGTAACAGATGCTTCCGCTCCATACGCAGCGACAGAAAACACTAATTATAATTTGTCTTGGACTCATCAATGGTTGGATCGTGTAAATACTACGGTTAATTTTGGTATGTCTAAAGATGATTATACTGTTGCACCGAATGCGCCTGCGGGGACAAAGGCTCGCTCTGATGACACAACTAACTATGGTGTATCATTGAATTATCAAATGCGCCGTTGGTTGGTGTGGAGTGTTGGTGTTAATAGTTCTGACAAAGACTCTACTGTCAAAGATTTTAGTAATACTCGTAATGTAATGTCAATTGGTGCTCAAGTTAGCTTATAATATTGGGCGTGTCATTTATGCAAAACCTACGTTTGTGTTTGGTGTTGCTATCAATGCTTGCATGGACTCCTGTCCATGCAGGTTTATTGGATAGATTCTTTGGTTTGCCAACTGATAAAGAAAATAACTCCGCTATTGTTACGTCCCCTTCTTTGATTGTTGATCAACCAATTGTTGTTAATAATAATGTCTCTGATTATCGTCTAGGGGCTGGTGATAAATTAAATATTACAGTTTTTGGTGAAAAAGAACTGAGTATGGAAATCCGTTTAAGTGATGCAGGTAGCTTCTTGTATCCTTTTTTGGGTGAGGTTCAAGCTAAAAATAAAACAATTAGTGAGTTGCAGTTTTTATTAACTTCAAGTTTAAAAGATGGTTATTTGGTTGATCCTAAAGTTTATGTGGGTATATTAGAATATCGTCCATTTTTTATAAATGGCGAAGTAGGTAAACCTGGTGGTTTTGCTTATCAGCCAGGCTTAACTGTGCGTAAAGCGATTTCATTGGCAGGTGGTCTGACACCACGTGCATCATTAACTAAAATCTATGTGGTTCATGAAAATGATCCTACTGGAACACCTCGATTAACAACTTTAAATGCAGTCATTCAGCCTGGTGATACTATTACCATTGAGCAAAGTTTCTTCTAATTTGGGTACTAACAATGGAACGATTTGACAATACTCTGCCTGTTCAGCAGGAAGATGCTATTGATTTGCGTCATTATTGGCGTGTATTAATGCGTTTTAAATGGGGCATTTTAGGCTTAGCTATTGCAGTGACACTAGCAGCTATTTTTTTTGTTTCAGCAATGCGGCCTGTTTATAAAGCATCCACTACATTGTTAATTGAACAAAAACAAGGAAAGACTTTAACCTCTTTAGACGATGTTTATGGTGCTGATGTTACAGGTAAAGAGTATTTACAAACACAATTTGAAATTTTGAAATCACGAGAGTTAGCGGCACGAGTTGTTAGAGAGTTAAGTATTGCTGAGCATCCCGATTATTTAATGCAAAATCAAATTGCAAAGGAAGAGGAAAAGGCATGGTGGCAGTTAATAGATTGGCAGCAATATTTACCAGTTGGTCATGAGAAAAATCCTATTCCAACTGAAGATGAGCAATTTAATAAGCTTGTTGATAAGTTTATGACTGATGTTTCAATAGAACCGATCCGACAAACGCAATTAGTCAAAATTACGTTTCAATCTTATGATCGTGTTTTAACGGCTCGTGTATCCAATGCAATGGCAAAAGTCTATATTGATAGTCAAATGGAAGCTCGAGTGACGTTAACTCAAAATGCTGCTGACTGGTTATCAACTCGTTTAGGTGCACTTAAAGCAAATTTGGAAGCGTCAGAAAAAAAATTACAAGAATACCGTGAGCAGAATAATTTGGTTGAGGGCGGTGGAGCAGCCAAGACGAGTGTACTGGGATTATCAACAGAACAATTAACTCAAATTAATCAACGTGTAGTGCAGGCACAATTTAAAGTTGCAGAAATTAGTCAGCGTTATGGTGAAAAACACCCCGCTTTAATACAGGCTCAATTGGAATTAAATGAGGCACAAAAAGCATTTAATCAGGCAAAAGAGGCCTCAATTGAATTGTCTAGAAAAGAGTTTAAATTTCAAGAATTACAACGAGAAGTACAAACGAATCGTAATTTGTATGACACATTTTTTACGCGCATTAAACAGGCTAATGATAGTTTAGAATTAGAAACTGCTAATGCAAGAGTGATTGATCCTGCTGTTGTGCC
>NZ_CALETI010000129.1 GCF_937920075.1 uncultured Agitococcus sp. | reverse complement strand
AAATTAACCGTACTAGCCCTAAAACACAAAGTGCTTTGTTAGAAGCTATGGAAGAAGGACAAGTGACCAGTGATGGAGTGACTCGAACCTTACCTAAACCTTTTTTTGTCATTGCTACGCAAAATCCCAGTCATCAAATGGGTACTTTTCCATTGCCTGAATCGCAATTAGATCGTTTTTTAATGCGTATTCAGCTAGGTTATCCAGACCCACGTGCAGAGCGAGAATTATTAACTGGTAAAGACCGTCGCCAAATGTTGACTTTGCTACCTGCGTTGGCTGATGCTGAGCGTTTACAAGCATGGCAAGAGCAAATTCTTACTATTCATTTGAGTGATGCAGTGATTGATTATTTACAACGTTTAGTCATTCACACCCGTCAAAGTCGCGATTTCCCACATGGTTTATCTCCGCGAGGTTTGCTAGCTCTTAAACGTGCCACACAAGCATGGGCATTCATTGAAGGGCGTAATTATGCTATTCCCGAAGACGTCCAAGCCGTTTTGCCTGCGGTTGCTGAGCATCGTTTAAGAGGCAGTATGGAAGATCAACAAAAGATGCACTCATTAACCAGTCAATTATTAAACGCTGTTGATGTCATTGAGTAAGTCATGGCAATTATAGACCGCCTAAAACAAGCATACAAAACACGTTGGCAGCAATGGTTAAGCCGCCGCATTCCACGAGCCAAAGAAGTCATTCTTAATCAACGACGTGTATTTATTTTTTTATCGTCTTATGGCGGTATGATGTCGTTATTGTTATTGGCATTATTTATTGCAGGCATAAACTACGCTAACAATCTAATACTCGGTTTTTGTTTTTTCTTGGGTAGTTTATTGGTGATAGGTATTCATCATACTTTTGCCAATTTATCGGGGTTAAAAATTAACGCCATTGCCGGAGGTGAGGCTTTTGCAGGGGATGTTGTAGCCTTTACGATTCGATTAACACCCACCAATAAACGCTTATATTATTCTTTGTTATTGGATTGGGGGGGAGTTAAAGAGCAAGTTGAAATTGTAGATGGTCAAACAGAGGTGACTTTATTTTTACGAACTGAGCAACGAGGACGTTTTCAGCCGCCGCGTTTAAAAATGACCACATTTTATCCCTTGGGTTTATTACGCGCATGGACATGGCTAGATTTAGATTTAACCGCAATTGTCTATCCTCAACCTATCGCTTCAGATGAATTGCCTTCTGGCTCTGGTGATAAAGAACAAGCAGAACATAGCCAAAAACGCAAAGTAGGCATTGAAGATTTTGAAGGCTTAAAAAAATTTAATGAGGGTGATCCATTAGCCCATGTATCATGGAAACATTTAGCACGTGGACAAGGAATGTTAGTCAAAACTTATAGTGAACCTGTCACAGGTAGCAATACTTTAGATTATTTAGCCTTTCAGGGCTTAGATAAAGAAAACAGATTATCGCGTTTGGCATGGTGGGTGCTTAGATTAACCGAGCAACAACAGCCATTTGCCTTAAAATTGCCGCATAAAAAAATAGAAGTAGGTACAGGCCATCAACATCAACAACAATGTTTGCGAGCGTTGGCTTTATTTGAGGAGCCATTATGAATCGTTTGGCTTCGCGTTATGCTTTATTATCAGCATTATTTATAGTGATTTTGCCACATTGGCAACGTTTAGATTTGTGGCTTGATATTGCAATTTTGCTGTGTTTTTTATGGCGCATTCCTGCCATTGAACAACGTTTACCGTTACCCAATACTCTTATTAAAGCTTTGTTAGTTATAGCCAGTATTGCGGCAATTAAATACGCTTACAATACATGGTTTGGCCCTGAAGCAGGCACGGCATTTTTAATTTTGTGTGCGGCATTAAAATTATTAGAAACCCGTGATGAGCGTGACTGTTATGTGGTTTTAACCTTGTCTTATTTTATTTTGGCAGCACAATTTCTCTTTGAAAAAAGTTTATGGACAACGTTATATGCTGCTTTGGGTATTATTTGGGTGACAATGGCTTATGTGGCTCAAAATCAAAGTATATCTATCAAAATTGCCCTTAAAAAATCCTTGATGTTATTGGGGCAAGCTTTGCCATTGATGATCGTTTTATATTTATTTTTTCCACGTTTACCACCTTTATGGACAATTAAATTAACGGAGGGAACAGGAAAAACAGGCATGTCCGATAATATGTCACCAGGAGATTTGGCTAAATTAAGTCAATCTACCGAACTAGCTTTTCGTGTTGAGTTTGAGGACAAAAAAAATATTCCACCTAAGTCAGAATTATATTGGCGAGGTTTAACCTTAAGTAACTTTGACGGAACGACATGGCGCACAAGTCAACTCTCTGTTTTTGCCGATGAAAATGCAGCATGGTCAGAGTTTCCTTTACCTCAATGGGCTGAAACTCAAATACAGATTGTTCAGCAAAAACCCACACATTATAAAGTTATTTTGGAGCCAACTGACCAAGTGTGGTTGTATAGTTTGATGGTGCCATATTCTCGAGATAAAGGAATAGGTCTTACGCGTGATTTTAGATTGGTTAGTCGTGTTCCTGTATTTGAACGCTTTAGCTATGAAGTCATGCAATTTAAAAAAATAAGTTTGGATGCCAATTTGCCATTTTGGTTAAGACAAGAAATGTTAAAGTTACCCGAAAAAGGTAATGCAACTGCGCATCAAATGGCTCAACAATGGCGAAAGTTTTATGCTTCGGATGAAGCATATATTCAGGCTGTATTAGCATGGTTTAGAAAAAGTAATTTTTATTACACCTTAGAGCCGCCTTTGTTAGGAGAAAATCGGATTGACGATTTTTTATTTAAAACTAAGCGCGGATTTTGTGAGCATTATTCATCGGCATTTACTTTTTTATTACGGGCAGCGGGTATTCCTGCTCGTGTTGTCGTTGGGTATCAAGGTGGAGAGTGGAGTCCAACAGGAGACTCGTGGCAAGTAAGACAAATGGATGCCCATGCATGGGTAGAAGCATGGTTGCCTAATAAAGGTTGGACACTATTAGACCCTACAGGAGCTATTGCACCTGAACGTATTGAAAAAGGCATGACAGATTTAGCAGATAATCAGCAAGTTTGGGGAAGTTCAACTCTAAGCACTTTAAAATATAGTAATTATAAATTGTTTAGCCAATTGAGAAATATGGCAGATTATTTAAATTATCGCTGGCAAAAAGATATTGTGGGTTATGATTCGGCTCAACAAGATCAATTGTTATTAAAACTCTTAGGTGACTCCTCAATTTGGAAACGTATTGCCATTATGTTTGTTGCTTTATTTGTGATAGCAGGGTTGTTGGCAGTGTGGACAATTTTAAAAGGCCAAAAAAGACATCATCCAGCAGATAAAGTGATTCTTAATTTGTCATATCGTTTAAGCAAACGGGGTTTATCTAGGCAGCAAGGAGAGGGTGTCGTGGCATATTTGCAGCGTTTACAAATTGCACAACCACATTGGCAAGATGTTCTTATAGCGATTGAACAAGAATATTGTATGTTGCGTTATCAGCAAAACGCATCATCAAGTACCCAAAAACTCAAGCAATTACTTCATAAATTGCCCAGTTATCAACCACAAAAAACGAAGCAAGTATAAAAAGACTTGCTTATTTGTAAGGGCTTATATAGAATTATGCCCTCTTTAGACGTATAGCTCAGTTGGTTAGAGCACCACCTTGACATGGTGGGGGTCGCTGGTTCGAGTCCAGTTACGTCTACCAAATTCTAGTACACGGTAGGCCGCCATAGGCCACAAACCCCAATAGTAGCAATACTTTGGGGTTTTTTATTGTCCGCGATAGGCCGCGATGGTGTATGGCAAACCACGCTATTTTGTTGGTATATTTGTTGGTATGAAAAATACCAACACGGAAAATACCAACAAATGCTAACCGATGCCAAAATCAAAAAGCTAAAAGCACCTACCGAGCAAGAAAGCGAGCCAAGCAAACATAGTGATACTCATGGCTTGCAATTACACATTTTTAGAAATGGCCGAATGTCATGGACGTATGCTTATCGTTTTGAGGGCAAGCAGCGAAGTTTAACCATTGGCAAATATCCTCAAGTCTCTTTAGCAGAGGCAAGGCGTAAACGTGATGAGGCAAGACAGCAAATAGAGCAAGGCATAGACCCCAGTAAAGCCAAAAAACAAGCCAAAGAAATTATCGACAATGTGAATAGTTTTGAAGTGTGGGCGCGTAAGTGGTTATTAGACAGGCAATCAACCATTAAGCCTGATACTTTTAAGCGTGATAGCAGTTTACTTGAAAAAGACCTTATTCCTTTTATTGGCCAAATTCCTATAGATAAAATTAAAAGCCCTGAGATTTTGGCAGCCGCCCGAAAAGTAGAAGACAGAGGGGCAGGGGAAATGGCAAGACGAATGATTCGTTTAGCAGGTTGTGTATTTCGTCAGGCTATGTGTGAGGGAGTAACGACCTACGACCCTACAGATGGGTTAACCGAAGCCTTAAAACCGCGCAAAGTGGTAAATATGGTGCGTATTGATACCAAAGATTTACCTGAGTTTTTAAGCAGAATAGATGCCTATGATGGTGATGTATTAACAAGACTAGGCTTAAAGTTTATTAACCTGACATTTGCCCGAACAATAGAGGTTCGTTTTATGGAATGGGCAGAAATAGATTTTGAGGCGAAAGAATGGCGTATCCCAGCCAATAAGATGAAAAAAGAAACTAAGCATATTGTGCCTTTATCGGCTCAAGCCTTAGAGATACTGGAGGAAATAAAAGCAATGGGCTTAAATTCGCCTTATGTGTTTTTTAATACAGCATCTCGCAAGCCATACAGTGAAAACTTTATTACTAATGCTATAGCACGTATGGGTTACAAAGGCCGTATGACTGGACACGGTTTTAGAGGCTTAGCAAGTACCATTTTGCATGAACAAGGCTATTTGCATGATGCTATCGAGCGGCAGTTATCACACAATGAAAAAAACAAAGTAGCAGCCGCTTATAACCATGCCCAACATTTACCGTATAGACGGCAAATGATGCAAGACTGGGCAAATTATTTAGATAACGTGCGGACAGGTAAAGTGCTGCAATTTGTGAAAGCCAGTTAAAACCTTGTCTAAGCCTTGCCATATAAACCGCCAACAAAAGGCGGTTTTTTATTGTGTTGTGTTTTGTCGCGGACTATCACGGTTTGTCTTGATACGATTTCTAGTTGATGTATTCCCTATTTGGGAATACACTAAAAGTCGTTTAATAAATATGCAAGGCATGACGTCGAATTATTAGGCTTACCCCTTTTGCAAGACTTTAAGCGCAAACACGCTAATGCACGAAAAGCCTTAGACGCTTGGCAGATTGAAGTAGCGCATAGTCACTGGCAAACATCACATGATATTAAACAGCGTTACCCCAGTGCTGATTTTTTAGCGGATAACCGAGTTATCTTCAATATCAAAGGTAATCATTATCGCTTAGTGGTTAAGGTTCGTTATCAACGTGGATTAGTGGTTATAGAGTGGGTGGGTACTCATGCAGAATATGACAAACAAAGTTTTTGAGGTGCATCATGCAAGTTAAAGTCATTAAACACCGTACTGATTATGATGTGGCCATGAAAAGGCTTAATGAGTTGCTAGATATTGACCCACAAGAGGGTACAGAGTTAGCCGATGAATTAGAGCTGCTTTTAGTGGTTATTAAAGCCTACGAAAAAGCAATCGTGCCGCCTGTGGTTGTTGACCCCATAGAGGCGATTTTATTCAGAATGGAGCAAATGGGCTTAACAAGAAAAGATTTAGAGCCGTACTTAGGTTCTGTTTCTAAGGTGTCAGAAGTGCTTAACCGTAAACGCCCATTATCCATGACGATGATTAGAAAATTGCATCGTGGTTTGGGTATTTCGGCAGATATTTTGATTGAGGAAACGCCTAAATATATACCTAGCAAAGATTATTCTTTGTCTATGGGTGTTTAGGTGTTTTAACCTGTCGTGTTCTATCACGGCCTATATTGTACGGTGGCGGTGTAGTGCTTAAAATGGGTGTGCTAGGTATAGGGCGGCCACCCGACAAGTAAGTAATCCCTAAACGCTTATTTACCTAGCCCTAGTTTGGTTTAGGGGAAGCTTTAGGGGGCGCGTGATGACTAATGAATCTATGGCTAATCATATGAAAACGTCATTGTGTGTCAGTGCATTACAAATGGCCTTTTGGCGGCGAAAGCCTGCTCAGGGATTACTTCATCACTCTGATCGTGGCAGCCAGTATGCGAGCAAAGAATACCGTGAGCATTTGGCGATAATGGGCATCGAGCAAAGCATGAGTCGTAAAGGGAACTGTTGGGATAATGCGCCTACTGAACGATTCTTTCGTAGCTTAAAATACGAACAGCTTCACTATGAGCGATTCCGAACAGTCGCAGAGGCAAAACTGAGTATTATTGATTATTTGGCTTTTTATAATGGTAAGCGTATTCACTCAACGCTAGGCTATAAATCACCATTAATATTTGAGCGTGATTTTTTAAGACAAGCTGCCTAATAATCTGCCCTGTTTCACTTGACCATTACAGTAAGACACAAATAGCAAGCACTGATTCCCTCTAACAAAATAGAGAGAGCGTTGCTCCTATCATCTGTTTTACTGTTTGACCTTCAGGCACTTAATCTAATCTCCAGCCTGCAATCTGCTATATCATTCAACCGCTTAAAAATAACTTAAAATATTTCACACTTTTGTCAAAATTAGCTATATAATCCGCGCCGCGTTAACAACGCAGTTGAGCATCGCCTCCAATCTCTATCTTAACGAGGATATTTCTCCTCTTATAAGTCTGTTGGGCAATCTGCCCCCACTATCGTCAATACCTTATTGGTGCTGACTTGATTGGCGCGACGCCGTAGCGGCTAATTTGTGATGGCTTACTATTGTAAACCAAAATTTCTTAGGATGACCGTCTTGTTATAGGGTGATACCCTCCGTGTACTTTTATATCACTTATTTTGGTATAACCCACGTCTCAAAACAACACGCTCCTAAACTTAGCCTTTCGCCAAAATATCGGTTATCTATTGACTTACAATTTACAATCAACATTCATTATCCTGTTGATTTATAGATGTTTTCCCATCCAATGCGTAAGTCCTAACTTATAGAAGTACTAACATGACCAATGCTCATGATGCTATGCCTTTGTCTAATTCTGTCCTCAACAATTCTGAAATTATTATCGAAAATGAGTTTGCCGCTTTAGGCTTACACCCTGCTATTGTCAAAGCACTTGATGATTTAAATTATAAAAAACCAACACCTGTACAAGCACAAGCGATTCCTGCCTTCTTAGCAGGTCGTGATTTATTAGTATCTAGTCAAACAGGCTCAGGCAAAACTGCCGCTTTTATGTTGCCTGCTTTACAATTAATTTCTCAAAAACCACGTCCAGAAGTGGTTAAGCCTCAACGTGGCGTAAAAGGTCGTCGTCCGCGTCCTGCACCTGCTTGTCCACATTTAATTGTATTAACCCCAACACGCGAATTGGCTCAACAAGTCACCTCCGCAACCACACAATTTGACAAATACTTACGCCGCACCATTTGCGCTAGTATTGTTGGTGGTATGCCTTACCCACGTCAGCTCGAAATGTTAGCCAAAATGCCTGACATTTTAGTCGCCACACCAGGTCGTTTATTAGACCACATGAACTCTGGCCGTATTGATTTAAGCCAATTGTCAATGTTAGTTTTTGACGAAGCAGACCGTATGTTAGATATGGGCTTCTCTGAAGATATCGATGCCATTGTTGGTCAAACACCAGAAACTCGCCAAACTTTAATGTTCTCAGCAACCTTAGATGGCCGTACTGGCGAATTAGCGGCTGATATGTTACGTGATCCAGTGCGTGTAGCAATTGCTCAAGAGCAAATGGATTACAAGCGTATTGAACAACGTGTTCACTATGTTGACGATGTTGCTCACAAAGAAAAATTACTCGATCATTTGTTAGAAAGTGAAGATTTACAACAAATGATTATCTTCACCGCCACCAAAGCTGAAGCTGACATTTTAGCTGATGACTTAAGCGAAAAAGGCCATGCTGCCAGCGCTTTGCATGGTGACATGAAGCAATCTATGCGTAACCGCACCTTACAAGGTTTACGTCGTGGCGAAATCAAAGTATTAGTAGCGACTGACGTTGCTGCCCGTGGTATTGACGTGCCAACTATTTCTCACGTTGTTAACTACGGTTTACCTAAGCATGGTGAAGACTACATCCACCGTATTGGCCGTACAGGTCGTGCAGGTCGTAGCGGTGTTGCCATCAACTTAATTCAACACGGTGATCGTTTTAAATGGCAACGTATTGAACGTTTGTTGCCAGTACGTGTTGAAGTTTCTGAAGTTGAAGGTTTAGAGCCACAACGCGCACCTAAGCCAAAAACAGGTCGTGATGGTGGCGCAGGTCGCAATAAAGACCGTTGGAGCAATGACCGCAGAGAACGCCGTGCCAACAATGGCGGTGGTGGTCGTCGTGATAGCCGCATTGATGATCGTGCTTTCCGTGAAGAACGTGCACCACGTCGTGATGATCGTCCTCGTTTTGACGATAGCCCACGCTTTGAACAACAACGTCCACGTACAGAACGCTTTGAGCGTGAACCTGTTCGTGCTGAGCGTTTTGACCGCGAGCCAGCTCGTGCCGAACGTTTTGAACGTGACACACCACGTCAAAGTCAAGGTCAAGATCGTTTTAATGATCGTGACATTTATCGTGATAATGCACCACGTCGTCCACAAGCACAGGCAGCACAACCACGCTTTAACGATGTTCCTTACAGCTATGAAACAGAGCGTCCACGTCGTAGCCAACGCCGTGATGACTTCAATCAAGAAGCCGCACCACGTCGCTTTAACGAAGATCGTCCAGCACGTGAAGAAAATCGTAGCCGAAAACCTGCTTTTGCGGGTACAGATAGCTTCAAAGAACAGCGTCCACGTCGTGGCTCACAAGAGTGGGTTCGTCGCTAATCGCTAAACCCTATCCCTGACTCTTAACGAGTCAGGGATTTAGCCTCTTTTCCTATCTTAATTTTTAAATAAGCCCATTTTCCTTCGTTTAAAATCCAGTTATTCTAAAGCTACTTACCCTCTAAATAATTTTTATATAATGAATAATAATTTAATTATAGTTTTAGCTATTTTAAGTATCATCGCCATCGGTGTGGTTTTATGGTATCGCTTTAAAAAAGATAAAAACAAACAATCCGATGTCATTTTATCATCACCACAACTAGAACCAGCACAATTTAGCCAACTGCAAGCACGTGCAGGCTTTAGCTCAGATGTTGTGTTACATGTTGCAGCTAGTATTGCTAAATCAAGCAATCATCGTTTAGCACAGGCGATTGTTAATGAGGCAAGCAAACGTCAAGTGCCGATGAATCCTGTAAACGAATTTAAAGATTTAACAGGTTATGGTCTGACAGGTATTGTTGATGGAAGAATTATTGCTCTAGGCAGTCAACAATTAATGAGTGAACTCGGGATTAATACCATTATTAATCATCAAGAGTTAGCCGCAAGCCAACCCGCAAATACCACGATTATTTATGTTAGTATAAACAGTTATTTGGCTGGTATTATTATGATTAGCGACCCATTACAGGCCGCTTTTTAAACAGCTTAAACCATCGTTGCATTCTTTTCGCGCCATACTTTAGGTGTGACGCCCGTCCAACGTTTAAACGCATGGTTAAACGCGCTTTGTTCGGCATAACCTAACAGCAATGCAATTTCGCTTAGCGATGTGCCTGCCTTACTTAAATAACGCTTTGCCAATTGCAAACGAGCATCATCTAATAGCACTTGAAACTTTAAGCCTCGCTCATCCAAACGTCGCTGTAAGGTACGTGGTGAGCAATACATCCGCATAGCAACCACATCTAAACTAGGTGTTGCGGCATGAATCGCCGCATGGATTGCTTGGCGCAAGGCATCAACAAATTCATCATTGGCAGGTAATTGTTGTAATAGACTTTCCGCTTGACGATCCAAAATATCACGTAAAACTGGATCAGGTTTGGCAACAGGTTTCGCCAACCACATGGCAGGGAAAGCCATGGTGGTAAAATTACTTTCAAACTTTACAGGACAACGGAAAAAATCTTCATAGGGTTTAACATTTGTTGGCGTTGGATTAATAAAACTCATCCAAACAGGTGAAAACTCTGGTGAAATCAAATAACGAATATAACTTACCAAAACAGCTTGTGCAGTTTGATCAGCAAATTCACCTGTCACCCCTAATTCTGCCCCCCATTGCAACAAAATCAAGTCGCCATCAAAGTTAACCTTCATATCGTTAACGGCATGAACCAAATCTTCAAAACGCTGCAACCGCAATAAAGCTTCACCCAAGGTATTACAGGAGTAAGACACATAACCAAGCACACCCAAATGACGCGGTGTAATTCGGCTACCGACTTCTAAACCAAAAAAGGGATCTTTTGTGACTTGATACGTACGTTCTAACATCGCTCGCCACTCATCAAATGGCACACGAATACGTTCATCTAAATCTGGACAGCTACGTTGTAAAACTTTTTCAGCTTCAAAGCCTTTATCATTGAGCCATTCAAACAACAGGCGCACATAAGTTCCAGAAATATGGCCTTGCATAATAAATACCTGCTACTGATTTTTATAAATTATTGAATTAGCTTTTAGAGCGCAACATTCTAAATATAGCGAACTTTAAACAAAATAGCACTCATTACCAAAAAAAACGCGCAGACTTATTGGGGCTGCGCGTTCTTTCATATTAAAAAATATGACTTAGTTTGGATCAGTACAAACAGTTGCTGTACCATAAACACTCTGTGTCCCACCAGGTGGAGAAACTTTTTCATCCCCCATATCGCCAGAGCTTGCAGGAATACCAAAGACTCTATCCGTTTTTGACTCTGTACCCTGAACTTGTGCTTTTGCAGTTAACTTAACCTTCAACCAGTTAGCATAGCTTTGACCATATAACACATTAAAATAGGCAATACCATCAGCACCTGTAGTTAATGTACTCGTAGATAAGGTCACAGGGTTACCAGGCCATAATTTACCATCTTTATTATCCTCAACATCTGTTTCTTCGCCTTTAGGATAATCAAATGGACTTAAAGCCACACCTATGCCGTTATTTTCCCACAAATCCAAGAAGCCATTTTGGTTTGCATCTTCGTTACTACATTCAGCACTATAAATAGGTATCCAAAGTTTCTTTTCGGTATTAAAAACATAGGTTCCTTTATAGTAGTTAACTGGCCATACTGAAATTTTTACTTCTGTATTAGCAACAGGTGCGCCTGTCGCATCTGTAACCGTAATTTGATGAGGAACCGCATAAGTCGTAGTTGTTAATTCTTCAATCTGATTTCCTGTTGCGATAGATATAAATACTGCTTTACCACCTACGGTTAAATTTAATGAGCCTGACTTAGTTACTCCAGACTTTTCATCTAAAACATCAGCTTTAACAGTAATTTTTTCTGTACCTGTTGTACCAGAACCCGCTTTAAAAGAGACTATTGCCTCACCTTTGTCATTAGTTTTAACACTCGGATTATCTAATTCCGAGCCTAAAGGATTTTCCAATTTAAAATTTACTACAGCATCAGAAACTGGGTTATCGTTCGCATCTGTTACCTTAGCTATAATATTAGTTTGACCATTAGGTACTAATGTTGGTGACACAGCCTGAATCGCTAACTTAGCAGGAGTAGTAGAGACATAAGTAATCGTTTTATTAGCAACAATCTCTTTATTAGCTGAGTCCTTGAATACAGCGCGAACCACAGCTTTACCAGGAAATTGTGAAGTAATAGAGACACTCGCTTTAAATGTTTTACCACCATCATCGGTACGTAAAATAACGGGGGACGGTATATTTCCCAATGTCGATGACACTGTCATATTGATTGGCGTTGTTGATGTACCATCAGCAACAGAATAAGCAAAATTGATAACTCCACCTTTATCAATATCAATTTTTTCAGGAGCATCAACATCAAAACTACTTGTAGAAATATCAAAGCTTAAACTCTGATCTGCCCCTAAAGCAGAAGCTGCAATTTTGGCGGTTGTACCCGTTGAAGCAACAACTATATCCTTAAGTTCAAACTGACCATTACTAATAACAAGGCTAGCTGGTACACCAGACAATCCCTCAGAAACTAAAGTAACAGTTTGAGAGCCTGTAATAGATTTACCAGTTCCGTCTTTTAAAACACCTTTAATAGTAATTTTATCATTCGTTTTAACACTTATCTTTTCAGTGCTTAATGCTAAATTAGTACCTACAACAGGAATAGATAACTCATTAACCTCATCTTCACTTGCACCTGTGCCGATAATTGCCTTAACCTTAAAATCATCTCGGTTTGCCAAATTGGCACCATTAACATTACTAATTTTTAAGGTTGCTTTAGCTAAACCATTCGCATCGGTCACGGGACTAGTAGATTGTATGGATACACCTTTTTCACTGGGATTAGCCAACACAAAAGAAACAGGCACATTAGCCTGTACATTACCTGTTGGAGAAATAACGACAGCCGTTAGATCAACCGCATCTCCACCGCTTATTAATTCAGATTTATTAGCACTTAAACTAACCCTATTGCCAACAATCGTTTTAAAGTTTAGAGTGCCTACAGTTTCAACGCCGTTTGCGTCAGTATAGACAGCACTCACGCTATTTGAAGATGCCGTTGATGCCGATGAAATTTGAACTTCTACCTTACCATTGGCATCAGTGCGTCCCTTAGTTGTGGTTAAAGCACCGTTAGCATTAGC
>NZ_CALETI010000128.1 GCF_937920075.1 uncultured Agitococcus sp. | reverse complement strand
GGTGGATATTTATGCACTTTTTCTTTATGTCGTTTTTCGGTCAAGGGTGAAGAAGTTATTCCACGTCCACAAGTTTATAAAATATTGGAACAAGCTTTTTTTGATTATGTGCAAATGCTAAATAAACCATATATTGATTATGGATATAAATTTAGCGTTGTCCTTTCTTAACACCAAAAATGGCAAAATAAGCAAATAACAAAGTCATAAAATGACAATTTTTATGGCGCGATAAGACCTAGATTTTCCTATAACATTGTACGATAGTACGACAACAAAACAGGACTGACGCATTTCATCGAAATAAATGATAACCGCGTTAGTCCTAGAAAGAGTATTCTAGGGGGAGTCTATGTTATTAAAACAATCCGCTATCTCGTTAGCTGCGGATATTAAAGCCAAAAAAATCAGTTCTCGTGCCGTGGTTGAAGCACACATTGCCCAAGTGAAATGTGTTAATCCACGTCTTAATGCCATTATTTATGACCGTTTTGCCCTAGCATTACGCGAAGCAGACCAAGCGGATGCTGTTTTAGCACAAACTCAAGACCCCTCAACGTTACCCTTATTATTTGGCGTGCCATGTACTATCAAAGACACCTTTGAATTTGAAGGTATGCCACAAGCCGTGGGCATGGTGTCCCGTAAAGATATTTTTGGTCAACAAGATGCCTATGCTGTTAAGGTATTGCGCCAAGCAGGAGCAATTCCCTTAGGTGTTACCAACACGCCAGAATTAGCCATGTGGTACGAAACCTATAACCGTGTTTATGGTCGCAGTAAAAATGCCTATGATCGTGGTCGAATTACTGGTGGCTCATCAGGTGGTGAGGGCGCAATTGTTGGGGCAGGCGCAAGTCCATTTGGCTTAGGGTCAGATGTGGCAGGTTCAATTCGTATGCCAGCTTTTTTTATTAATGGTGTCTTTGGCCACAAAGGCTCACCCTTATTAATTGCCAATGATGGCCACTTTCCCAGCGCACATGGCCAAACACTCAATTATTTATCGTCAGGGCCGTTGTGTCGTAAAGCCGAAGATTTAGAACCTTTAGTGCGTTTATTAGCAGGTAAAAACAGTCATAAACTTAAATCGGTTAAAGACGTAAATATTAGCAAGCTACGGGTGATTACTATTGCGCCAGAACGTGGGCCAAAAGCCACCTTTGATATTTTAGATGCGCAACAACGTGCTGTAGAAGCTTTAGTGGCACAAGGCGCAAGCCATATTACCGTCGATTTGCCGCTCGTTGATGAAGCTTTTATGATTTGGTCGAGCTTGTTAGCAGATTCATCCACGCCCGAACATTCCTTTACGGCAATGTTATTTGGCGAGTATCACGTTAAACATCCTGTAAAAGCCTTATTGAATATGGCAGTAAAAGGCAAAAAATCGCCACATACCTTGCCTTTATTGGTGTTAACTTTATTAGAACAATTTCCAAATTTAGCCACAGGTTCACGCAAGCATTTTGTTGAAAAAGGTCATCAACTGAAGCAGCAACTTAATGACTTATTGGCAGATGATGGCGTATTGATTATGCCTGTTTTTCCAGAGGTTGCTCCTCGTCATGGTGCGCCAATTTTTAAACCCTTTGATTTTGTCGATTGTGCGATTGTTAATGCCATGGAGTTACCCGCAACTGCAATTCCAATGGGCTTAAACGAAAAAGGCTTACCCACAGGCATTCAAGTGGTGGCTAATCAAGATAATGACCATCTATCTTTGGCTTGTGCCGTCGCTTTAGAACAAGCAACAGGCGGATGGATTCCCCCTTGGCAGTCATGGTTGGCTGATTTGCCAAACAGTGCGTTAACTGTAGATAATGCCCAGTCCGTTAAAAATAGTGTAAAAAGCCGTAATCGTCAGTCAAAAAAGTAGGACTTACGCATTTCGCTGAAATTAGCGCGTTTTGTGAACATAAAGGCATTGAAAATGCCTGAAATGCGAACAAATAAGCGATAACCGCGTAAGTCAAAAAAGTTAGGAGTTGAATAATGCAGCCAATTCAAGGTGTCGCAAAAGTTGGTGATATAGAGTTATGTTATGAGCGTTGGGGCAATAGCCATGACCCAGCCATTTTGTTAATTATGGGGTTAGGCGCACAAATGTTGATTTGGCCTGATAGCTTTTGCCAAACTTTGGTTGATAAAGGCTATCAAGTTATTCGATTTGATAATCGTGATATTGGTTTATCCAGTAAAATTAAAAAACGTAGTCACAAACAAAGCTTTTTATTGTCAATGGCACGTTTCCAATTAGGGCTACCTAATCCCGCGCCTTATGATTTATATGACATGGCTGCTGATACAGTGGGTTTAATGTCGGTCTTAGGCATTGATAAAGCCCATATCATTGGTGCATCAATGGGCGGCATGATTAGCCAAATTATTGCTGCCAAATATCCAAATCGGGTCTTAAGTTTAGGGATTTTATTTTCCAGTAATAATCAGCCTTTATTACCACCACCTGCACCCAAAGCACTCATGTCGTTGATTAGTCGACCTGATGGCAATGATAACTCACGCGAAGCCTTACTCGATCATAGTGTTAATCTATTCACTACGATTGGCAGTCCATCTTATCGTACACATCCTGAAGATTTAAGAGCATTTGCGAATAAACTCATGGATCGCAGTTATCATCCAGCAGGGGTGAAGCGTCATTTCTTAGCAGTGATGGGAACAGGTAATCTTAAACACCTTGCTCGTCATATTCATGTGCCAACGGTTGTTGTGCATGGTAAAGAAGATAAATTATTGCGTCCTGCTTGTGGTAAAGCTATTGCCAAAAGTATTAAAGGTGCACACTTAGAACTTATTAAGGGTATGGGACATGATATTCCCTTAGCATTAGTGCCTAAGTTGACACAAATATTTAGTCAAAATATGCATCATGCACATTAGTTCTAGATATACATAAAAAGGCAAGTATCAAAACTTGCTTTTTATTGTGTTAATAACTTATTGTATTGATTGAAAAATATGCTATAAAATTTATTTTTGTGCAATTATGAAGCATAAAAATGCTTTTTGAGTCTTTTTTGTGCAAATGAAATAAAAAGGTCAAAAAAACTTTTGACAATCAAAAATTTCCCCCTATAATACGCAGCATACCGAACGACATGACGCAAACGAAACAAAGCGTTAAGCAAATGTAGTAGATTGGATGTTTAGCTCAGCTGGGAGAGCATCGCCCTTACAAGGCGAGGGTCGGGGGTTCGAACCCCTCAACATCCACCATGTCGTAAGTTATCGCGCAGCGGTAGTTCAGTCGGTTAGAATACCGGCCTGTCACGCCGGGGGTCGCGGGTTCGAGTCCCGTCCGCTGCGCCACTTTATTAAAAAGCTGTAAGATTAAAGTCTTACGGCTTTTTTGCTTTTAGACGGTTGAAAATCTAAAGACTTACGAAGTGGTTTTCGTAAGTCAGTTTAGCAGTTAAAATTTAGCTAATACGTTCAAAAACTCTGTGGAGCTAGGATGTTGGCTAATCAGTTGTTGTATGGTTAAACCTTGTGAGTTGATGGCTTGTAAATTACGACCTTGTGCAGTAAAAGCCGTTAAAAAACGTTCATAGTCACTAGGGCGCATATGCTTATAAGCAACATACAACACATTAAAATCTGCATCTTCGCCAGCAGGTGCTTGACGATTTAAATAGCTATTAATACGCTCATCGTTCCATTCTTCATTAAATGTTGTTGGTTGTGATAAGGCCATAAGAGTTCTCCAAAAACAATAACAAAAGCCGCATAAAGCGGCTTTGTGATTTACTAAGCTTGTTAGCTATTATAAGGCAATTTTTTTGTCATCGGGTAATGTAATATCCATTTCGATGACTTCAAGCCCATCTTTTTGTTCAACCTTAATATCGACAGCATTATCGGGTACTTGAACATATTTACGCACCACTGACAGAATTTCTTCTCGTAGCTTGGGTAAATAAGAGGCCGCGCTGCCATAACCGCGCTGATGGGCAACAACGACCATTAATCGTTCTTTAGCTGTGTTGGCAGTGTTAGATTTTTTATCTCCGCCAAATATCTTGCGCCAATCCATCATGATTTAGCTCCCAAGTAACCAAGCGAACAATCCTTTTTTCTCTGGGTTTAAAAAGCGATGTGGGCGTTCTTCTCCTAAGAAGCGAGCCACCAAGTCATCATAAGCTGAGCCTGCATCACTATTTTTATCGCTAATAACAGGTGAACCGCTGTTAGAAGACGTTAAAACTGAGGTTGATTCAGGTATTACCCCTAACAACGGAATTGCTAAAATATCTTCAATGTCTTTAACTGACATCATTTCGTTTTTAACAACACGATTAGGATTGTAACGTGTTAAGACCAAATGCTCTTTTAAGCGACCGCGACCCTGTTCAACTTTTTGAGTTTTGCTCGCTAATAAGCCTAGAACACGATCTGAGTCACGTACAGAAGAAACTTCAGGATTTGTGACCACTAAAGCTTCATCAGCAAAATACATGGCCAAATGTGCGCCACGTTCAATACCCGCAGGTGAGTCACAAACAATATAATCAAAATCTTGCTTGAGTTCGTTTAACACACGCTCAACACCATCTTGTGTTAAAGCATCTTTGTCTCGTGTTTGCGAAGCAGCAAGGATATAAAGATTTTCAACCGTTTTGTCTTTAATTAAGGCTTGTTGTAACTTGGCTTCATTGTGAATGACATTCACAAAGTCAAACACAACACGACGTTCACAACCTAAAATTAAGTCTAAGTTACGTAAACCCACATCAAAGTCGATGACGACTGTTTTAAAACCACGTAACGCAAGTCCTGTTGCAAAAGAGGCACTGGTTGTCGTTTTGCCTACACCGCCTTTTCCTGATGTTACAACAATAATCTTTGCCACAGCGACGTTTTCCTCTATTGATTGTAATTAGGTTTGAGTTTTAAAAGCTCAATTCCTAAGTTAATAATAAAAATTCTATCAAGTTTAACAAATAAACAGTTCATTTGTCTTGTTTATTACCAATAGATTGCAACAGCTTGTTAATTATACAAAGTTGTATTTACATATTTAAGGCATCAATCCGTTAAGTGATAACGACATAAATGCTAAAAGGTTAATCCAACGCTTCAATAACAATATTGCCATCTTCGCCTAAATAAATTTGTACTGATTTGCTCTGTAGTTTATTGGGTATTTGATCTGCAACCATATAGACACCAGCAATGGCAACAAGATCAGCTTCTAGTTTTTTGCAAAAAATTCGTGCTTGAGGATTTCCTGTCGCTCCTGCAATCGCTCGACCACGCAGAACACCATAAATATGAATGCAACCATCAGCAATTAATTCTGCACCAGAGCTAACGGGGGCTAACACAATCAAATCGCTATTTTCGGCATATACTTGTTGGCCAGAACGTACAGGATCGGTAATCATTTTGGCTGGTAATTTAGGTTGCTCGATAACAGCTTTAGGGGCAGCACTAGTAGTAGCTGCTTGTTGTGTTGAGCCTCGAGATGCTGCTTTAGTGTGATCGGGCGGAAGTATGGGTAAATCTAAGGCGATAGCTTGCTCACTGAGTACCCCTGCAGCCACTCCTAAAACCTGAACGCCTGTTCGTTTTAAGACTTTGACTAACCAAGCTAAATCAAGCTCATAGTCAGATTCGATAACAACAGGTAAGCCTTGTTGTAACATCGGATTTTCGAGGGTTAATTTGGTAAGTTCTTCAACAATGGCTTGTGGAACAGAAGACTGTACGCGTAAGCGCGAAAGCGTTAAAACTCGCCCCATTAAACGTAATGCTTTGTTTTCGTCGATTGACATAATTTTAAAACACTTAAGAAATAAATAACCAAAATAGAAGCAGGGGATTTACAATGTGAGAACAGATCAATATGAAAAATCATTTGAGGGCTGACGCTGTGATCACTTATTGATGTATAACACTCGCTAATTGCAGTGAAATGCGTAAGTCCTGATCTTTGTGTTGATTGTTCTGATTATTATCGTGTAAATCCAGTCGAAAGATTGTTGCGCAAGATACTTTGACTTTGCTCAAGTAGCAAGAGCTTTGTTATACCTAGATACAACTTTATCCTTAGTACTTATGCGCTTATTGCTTATTTGTCTGCATTTAGATCGTTTATGCTCACAAAGTGAGCTAAATGATGCTATTTCTTTTCATTTTCTTCATCAAGTTTCCATTGTTGCACAGCAACTTGTTTTTTAATGATTTCAATCGCATCAATCGCTATTTTTTCGATGGCAACATCTAATTGTTCATCAGATAGCGTAAAAGTGTCAAAAGCAGCATTAGCAAGATCATGCAGAGCCGCATTATCTTTGTGTGATAAGTCTTTTAGAATGGTCTGTGCCATATCATTCACTAAGCTACTAACTACAGCATTTAATTCTTGCTCAATTAAGCCACCAACAAATGGCAGACGTCTTTTTAATTGTTGCCATTCTTGATTATGACTAATTGCATGATAAGTCAATTGATTGAGATAAATTGCTAATTCTTGCTCGTGTTTTTGATAAGAAATATCGACAAAGTGACTGATTCTATTAGCAAACCACTGTGTAATGATCGTTTTTTGTGGATTGAGGACTTTTTCACGCAGTTCGCTGGCAACGGGATTATTTGTTTTTAATTCTTTTTGAATACCCTCTAAAACATTTAACACAATACGATCAGAAATTTCTTCTAAAACAATACTGTAGTACTTTTTGGCAAATCTAACTAAACGGGTGCCAATTAATAAAATCCCCAGTTTATGAAGCCGGTAAAATACAGAGACTAAACGCAATAAACGTAAAAATTGCAAATTAGGTAAACAGGCTAATACATCGTACCAGTGAACAAAAGGATAAAAAAACCAGCGATGGTATGTTTGTTTATAAATAGCCCATCCCCAACGGATGACTAGTTCAAATAACAAAAATAAGGTAAATAATGTATCGTATAATTTAAGATGCGGATGCCAATTTTTTTCATAAGCCAATACTAGATGAGGAGCTTGTTGGCTTAAGAGAATGCCAATACCAGTATTGATGAGTAAAGAATCAATCAGTAACCATAATAAACTTAGGCTAATTAGGGCAAGCATGGCAATATCAAAGATTAATAAAGGCATTGCTTCTTTATGCTCTTTAAATGCGTGCCAGTTGATAACCATAAATATTCCGTACAAAGACTCTCCCTTTTAGCTCAGGGAGAGTTTTTACCTTACAGCATTCGAGATAGGGCTGCACTCATCAAAATGGCATTTAAGCGTTGTTTTAATGATTGGCTACGTTCAGGATTTAAACCACCAATCAGTAAAATTTGATTGAGTGTAGTAATAATTAAAACTTGAGCATCTTGAGATGTTTTGGGATAACTTTGCTGCTCAAATAAGGCCATTTTTTTGGCAATGCGTGCAGCTTTTTCACTAGCAGGGCTATCAATTGCTAATAATAATTCTAATAATAAACAAGCATCTTGAGCTTTTTCTTCACGTAGCTGTTGCTCGGTTTCATCATTAGCGAGTGTGCTTAGATTTTGCCAACGCTTTTGTAAGGCGTTTTTAAAATAATGGTGAATTTGTGCAACATTCTCCTGCCATTGTAAAACCATTTCAACAGAAACAGGTTGACCTGCTAATACAACATTCTCAGCAGCTAAACACAAATCTAGTGTTTGGCTAAGCTGTTTGAGGCTGGCTTGTTTTTCACTATCAACTTGCTTAGCCAAGTAATCTTGCCATTGGCGGCGGCATTGATTGATTTGTTTGCGTAACTCGTGATTTGCTTCTTTGGGAAAATACTGACTGTCTAATTGTTGAAGTAAGGGTTCTACTTGCTCAGATGTTGGTGTGTGTTCTGGCGTATTAAGTAGGGTATGAAGTTGTTTGAGCAACTCTTCTGCTTGTGCAACAACTTGTGCATCTTCTGCTTGTTTTGCAGCTTTGGCTTCATGACGTTTTGCAAACAATGCGTCACAATGCTGACGGAATTCTTCCCATAATTGTTGATCTTTGTTATGACCACAAGAACCTAAGGTTTTCCATGTGTTTTGTAAATCTTTGGCTTGATGGCAGGCTTCAAAAATATTTTCATGATTTAATAAGTTTTCAGCTTTAACAATTAAACCGCGTTTTTTATCTTCTTGAAGTTGATATTCTGCATGAAGTTTATCTTCTAATGCTTTGATAATTTGAGTAAATTCAGCTTGAAGTTTTTTGTGTAACTTTGCTTCAACAGGATGATATTTTTGCCAGTCTTCACGGGCTTTTTTGAGAATAGCAATATGACCTTGCCAGTTAACTTGTTCAGGTAAGTTATCTAAATAATGTTTTAATTCTTGGCATAAAGCTTGGCGTTGTGCAGCGTTTTCGGCTTGAATGGCATTTTGCTGATCAAAAAACTGTTGGCAAGGAGCATAAGCTTGTTGAGAAACTTCTTTAAATTGTTGCCACAAGTTTTTTTCTTGTTCATTGTTGGCAATACCCAAACCTTGCCATTCAGCTTGCAAAGCCTTTATTTTATCTAAGTGATTGAGTGCGTCTAAGTTGGCTTCAGTGGCTTGTTGTGCCAAATGTTGCATTTGTCGCAATAAATCTTGTTTTTTAGGAATAATTGCAAAACCTGCCCAATCACGCATTTTTTGCATTTCTTCAATAAAATCACCCAAGCGTGCATCAAAGAGTTTGTGATTTTTGGCATATTGTTGTGCTTGACGCAACAAAGGCTCTGCTTCTTTATGTTGGCCATTAGCTATTAATTCACCGATTTTTTGAATCAATGAGTCTAATTCGTGGTCAACTTTTGCTTTAGTTGGCGTGTTGATAGCTTGTTCTGTTTTGGCTTTTTGTTGCGCTTGCTTTTGTGCTTTTAATGCTTGTTCAGCAAGTTTGATGGCTTGGGGTACGCTCGCTAGGATAGGAATTTGCCAAATAGCATCGTTGAGATTGGCATTTTTTAAGCGTTTTTGTAAATGTTGATAAGTGCCTTGTTGAATAGGGTTATCTAATAATTGTTGGCTTAATTGAATAATTTCTGGAATTTGACTAGAAAGTTTATCCAATTGGCGGCTAATTTGGTTTAGTTTGCCTTCATCAGTTTGTACCGAATTTTGCAATTCATTATTTGGGCTAACAATAACAATTGTCGCTTGCCATTGTTGTCGTAATTGATTTAGTTGTTGGTTAATGCTTAATAATTCATCCAACTGTTCAGTGGTGGATATAGACTGGCTCAGGGAGGTAAATTGTTCACTCAACTGTTGTTGCATTAATTGTGCTTGTTGTTCTTTGGCAGATTGAGCTTGATGTTGTTGAACGAGTTGTTGAGCCTGTTGATAAGCTTGATCAAAACGTTGTTGGCTTGTGACGTCAATCGCGAATTCTTGATTAAGTTGCTGCCATTGCTGTGCCAAGCTTTGTACTTTGGCATTAAAAAGAGGGTTATGCGCACTGTTAAGTAAATTGTTTAAATCACTGCAAATTTTATCAATACGTTGTTGTTTTTCTTGAAGTTGTTTTTGTTGTTGCTCGTGGTTATCTAGTTTTTGGCGTAAAATTCGATATACACCTTTATCACTTTGTTTTAAAGCTTGAGCTGTTTTTTCAATTAAAGTTAAGTCTACTAATTTTTCAGCAGCTTGTTGACGAATTTTGGCAATACTATGTTGGCTGGCGAGTTGTGCTAATAATTCTTGATCTTCAATGCGTTTAATGGCTAATTCTTTAACACTAAAACTTGCTTGTGCGTTATTTAAAATATCTAATAAAGACTGATGAGATTGGCTATTGGCAACATCTTGTTCATTAATAGTGATTATCGGTGCAGCAGTTTTTGGTGGTGCTGTGACGACTGGTTTTTTGTCTTCAAGGGGGGTTGGTTTATTTTTGCCAAACCATGATTTAATGGTTTCAATAATAGCCATATCAGCTTCCTTTTATGTTATTTATCAGATCAGCGCAAGCTGTATCTTGACACAAAGCTAAGTCGAGACTTAGTACAAATGATTTGCAGCCTTACAAAGGCTATGCAACAGATTATAAAAAAGCGAACAATTCTAGCATGATTAAATGACGAGCTAACTAGCTTTGAGGCTTATTTGTTGGAAGTTGTTGATTAAATTTGGCGAGTTCTTCATCTTTTTCTTGCCACAATTCATTAACCCAAGTTTGAAAGCGTTCTCTAAATTCAGGATCGTTTTCATAATCACCATCGCTAAAGCCTTCAGGGATAGCACGAATCTTACCCTTGATGATGACTGTTTTGGTTTTTCCTGACCAAAAATCAATAAAGCGAGGTGCTCCTTCGGGATAATATATGGTGACATCAATTAACTCTTTAATTTCGCTACCTAATGCTTTGAGGGCAAAAGCCATTCCGCCTGATTTTGGTTTTAATAGATATTGATATGGCGATTGTTGTAATTGGTGTTTTTTAGGGGTGATACGTGTGCCTTCTAGAAAATTTAAGATAGCAAAAGGGTTACGTTTAATTTGACTACAAGATTGTTTGGTTGTTTCAATATCTTTGCCTTGTAGTTCTGGATGTTTGTTTAATGTTTCTTTGGAGTAACGCTTCATGTAAGGAAAATCCATGACATATAACGCTAAGCCTAAAAAGGGAATGTAGGCTAATTCTTGTTTGGTAAAAAAACGAATAAAGGTGGTGCGCTTGTGGAAAGCGTATTGCAAAACAATAATATCAACCCATGTTTGATGATTGGCAATAATAAAGTATTTGCCATCGTAATTAATTTCTGCAGGTAAATCGACTTCGAATTTAATATCAGGTAGTCGATTCATAAATAAGTTATTAACACGTGTCCAATTTTCTGCCCATTTAAAAATAGCAGGATGAACAAATTTATCACTGGTGGCTGTTGGTAATAATTTTTTAAGGGGGTAGTGTGCCATAATGCCTAAAGAATGTAGCGCAGTACTACCAGTCAAAATTATTAAACGAGTGCTACCTTTTATTTTATTTAGCAACGAAGGCTCAGTCATGCCAGTCAGATCCAAATATGAAAACTTGGTAATGTTAGGGGCTTGTTGTTAAGACTGCAACAACTTAGCTTTGACTAATGGCAAAATTCGATTATTTTACAAGTGTAAAATTATTATAAACGGCCAAAATTTGGTTAACTTTATGACGCTTATCATGTTTTAAAGGTAGATGATTAAAAATAACGCACCCAACTTGCTTCAATACTTTGCCAGTCTTTGTGTTTTTGTTGCTGATTTAATAGTTGCACTCGTACACCTTGATTTACTGAATATTGCCATTGATAAGCGGCTCGTGTGGTGGTGGTCAAGGTTTGATGGTCACTGTAATACATGGGTTGTACATCTAATAATAATTGACCATGCACTGTTTGTTGACGACAGCCGAGTTTTCCTCCCACACCAACGCGCCAACCATCTTCAATAGCGGTGGCTGCTTGAAAATGACCTTGTGCTAAAGCAAAGCATAACCAGTCTTGGCTGTGTAAAGGACTAGCCACACCTGCGCCACCACGCACATAACTAACGGTATGTTGTTTTTGCTCACTAAATTGTTGGTTATCAATCGCCTCTTGTTCTAAACCTAAGGCAAAAGACCATGATAAAGGCTGAATAAAGTCGTTACCTGATGCCAAGGAGTCAATATTAAGCAAAGTAAAATTTAATAGTTTGGCTTGTTGTGTCGAGTGGTTATAACCAACACGCAAACGTAAAAAATCAATGCCTGCACCACGTCTATAGCCTTGATCATTGTCTAATAAATCCTGATAAGCAGGCCGCCATTCGGCAAAACTGATGTCTTGATCTTGCTGGTGACTCAAGCCAAATTGTAAACGTGTTGTGCCATGACCTTGTGCAGGATCAACTTTGGGCTGAGGAGGTGTTATCCGTTGATCAGCGATTTGATATTGGCTGCGTTTTATTAATAATTGGCGAAGTTGACTAGGTGCGGTGTCTTTATCGACTTTATGCGCCAAAAATAAATAATACAAATAATCATAAGCCATTTCATAAGCACGAGCTTGGTCGGCACTATTTAAGTGGGTAACAGAATAGTTAACATCTTTAGCAAGGGCTTTTGCGGCTTTATTAAGAAGTGGGTTATTTTGTTGGGCATGATAGGCCAGTGTTGTGCCATTTGCAGGACGGTAGACCAATTTGCGTAAAATATCTTTTTCTTCTAATACTCGACGTAAGGTGTCAGTTGGAATTGCATAAATCGGAAAATCTTGGCGTAAATAGGTATTTGGACGAGCTGCTTCTAATAAGCCTAATAATTGATAAGAACAATTTGACGATAAAAAATAATAAGGAAAATTAACCCGTTTAATTTCCCATAAGTGATTTAGACCTTGGGTAATTTCTTCAGGACTGAGATTAAGCTGATATTCCCATAAATCACGATTTTCAAAATCATTGTATTCTTTGACTTTTTCATAATAGGGCAAAATCGAAAAAGCCCCTGCATAACCACCAGTTAAACCTTTATAAGCAAACTCTAAACCATTGGCAGTATTGGTTTGTGCAGCATAATTGACCGCATAAGCCAATAAACGGGTGTCTTCAGTTTGTTCAGCCGTATCTATTCTTAATAAAGTATGACCAAACATGGATGAAGGATTATTAATAAAGTCAGCAGCAAAGACTAACGTTGCTTGGTGAGGGTTAATGCCTGTTAACCATGTTTGCAAGGCAGGGCAGTCAACTTTTGGGAGTTGGCTGTCAGAAATCTGTAATTGTGTTTTTAACCAACTGATGCGAGCAGGAAACTGGCAACTTACTGCTTTATCTGTGATGTTGT
>NZ_CALETI010000127.1 GCF_937920075.1 uncultured Agitococcus sp. | reverse complement strand
AAACACGCTTAGAAAAACTGATTGCTTATATGCGTCAAAACAAAGAGTTATGGCCAGAATCTTTAGCATTAATGGTACACATGGAAGATGATTTAAAACGTGAAATGGGCAATATTGCCGCTGAACAACATGAAGACGTTTTAGATGATTTAGTGGATACGGTACATCGTTTAACCTTATGGCAAGATGCTTTACCATTGTTTGCCTGTTTATCACCCAATACTCAGTACAAAGTGATTAACACCCCATCTATGCAAAAATCGGAAGTGTTACAAGCAACCATTATTTATACCGCACAATTTAATTTGTGGGTGACTTTTTTGCCTTTGGTTGAATATATGACCGAAGAACAACGCAAAACCTTAGCGCAAGTGATTTTTGAGCAGGGCATAGACCTCACTCGCCATATTACGACAGTGGCTTATCAACATCATTTGTGGCAACCGCTATTTGATATGTTGGCGGCTATGTCTGCTGAAGCACAAGCACAAACTGCACCTGTGTTAAAGCAATTATTAGCACAAGAAGGGGGCTTAGAAAGCAAATGGCAACCGCTGATTGCTAAGCACCAATTAGATCATTTGTTTGCTTGATTCGCTTCGACTACGCTCAGCGCGCATTTGTGTGATGGTTGAGCGTAGTCGAAACCTACTCATCTAAAGGTTTACGTTGCCATTCATTATTGCGTGTTGTTGCACCCTCGTGTAATTCTTGCTCGTTAATCAATACTTTCTTATTTGCTTTAATTTGCGCATATAAGCCAATACTTTCAATCACAGGTAATAATAAAGCCGAGTCTGCTCGTGGTGTTTCTCGAATATGTTGGCTCATATCAAAATCTTCTAAACCATACACTTTAGGTGTTTCTTGCTGCGAATTTATCACCACAAAAACGGGTAGGTTAGCGGGAACAATGCGCCCTGCATTGCTTTTTTGGCCTTTGTTATAGGCCATAATTCGTGGATGTGGTGCTTTTCGCCAACGATAAATAAGCGGAATTTCAGGTGGGACTTCTGCTAATTGTTGCTTTTGCAAATTAATAATATTTTCCCATTCACTGGGCGTAAATTGATCGGGACGATTTTTTCTTGAACGTTCTAACTGTGCTTCAACATCGGCACGACTGACATGCACACTGCTTGGTGTTGCACCTGCCCACGAAAAATATAAACATTCAGGGGCAGGAGACCACTGCACCAAATGCCGATAACATTGTAAAACGGATACATTTGGCAAGGCTTGGCGTGTGGTTTTATTACGTTCACGCTCTGGTATGGCCAACATTAATCTTTTTAGCTCATCTTTCTTTTGATTTACCAGATCAATTTCTTTTTGCAAATCGCAATCAATACCAATCCATCCAGCTAAACGATAAGCCGTTGCAGGATGTTGATTAGGTTGAAAATGTAGAGTTTGAAAGGCGAGAGCTGCTTTCTGACTCGCCTCCTCGCCTTCATAATGTGTGACAGGAATTATCTTTGGTGCTAAACCATTGTTATTTAAAGGAACGTCATAGACATTTGCTTTAACCACATGAGCTAACCATTGTTGATTAAAACGAGCCAATTCATCTTGTAACTCTGCAAAAGCATCACGTAGAGCAAAAATCATTGTTATTTTTCATCCTATATTTAGCCAAATGTAGGCTTATAAATATGATTTATCTTATTGAATTTAAATGTTTTATCAACATAACACAAGACTTGATCTGTATTTAGATAAGTTATTGACAGAGATCATAAAGGAAAAAATATTAACTGATAACTGATAACTGATAACTGATAACTGATAACTGATAACTGATAACTG
>NZ_CALETI010000126.1 GCF_937920075.1 uncultured Agitococcus sp. | reverse complement strand
ATCAGCAAAAGTTAGGGTATGTCCTAAGTTGGAGAATGCTGGTTTATTGGCATATTTAACACAAGCATCTTTAAATAACTCGATAATTGTTGCATACGCTTGTGTATCTATTTGTCGTGCTATATTGTTTGGATACTTTCCCTGCCAAAAATCATTGTTATCCATCACTCACCTCTATACTTTAGAGCCTAAGTTCTATAGGCCCTATGTGGGTTTAGATTTCTTACTTATTAAATATCCTTTAAATGAGTTTCTAACACTCACCAATAAGTAAAATAATTGGAGCTATGGCAAATTATATCATGAATAGGACTTTGTACTTCACAGTCATATCAACATACCATCGTTAAACATCTTTTAAATATGAATCTACAAAAGCCCTATAGTCTAACCCAATACCCACTGCTCAATTTGAGCTTTACAATCTGTATTGATTGTTAATTGGCATTGTTCTGCTTGACTAGCCAATAATTTAACCTCAAGCTTCATTAATTCATCACGTCTAAAAAAGTGTATAGTTACCGTCTCACCTATGGCATAAGTAGCAAGATTTTTTTCAAACTGAGTCGTTACCTTTAAGCCATCAACAGCAACAATCAAATCTCCAGCCGATAAACCAGCAATATCTGCTGCACCGCCATGCCAAACATTTTGCAACTGATAACCACCATCAGCCATTTGCCCACGTACACCCAAACAAGCAGTTGCGTGTTGTTTTCCATTATCGTATTTATAACTTAACTGTATGCCTTGTTCTGACAATAACATCACAAAAGGCAATTCTTCTGTAGAATATAAACACTGATTAAAAAACTCGGCTAAATCTTGATGAATTAAACGCTGAGCAATTTCTTGAACAGTATTATTATTCACTCCTTTACCAACTTTGCCATAATTTAACCATAATTCACGCATTAGCATATCTAAACTAATTTTTTGCTGACTTAATTGCCGTAGTTTTAAATCTAAACACAAGGCAACTAATGCACCTTTTACATAATAACTAACCACACTATTGGGTGTATTTTCATCTGGTTTATAATATTTTGTCCACGCATCAAAACTAGACTCGGTGATGGTTTGTTTAAATCGACCTAAAGTTTTAATATGGCGAGTAATGGTTTGCGCCAATAAATCTAAATATTCTTGAGTAGAAATAATACCTGCACGTGCTAATAATAAATCATCATAATAAGAGGTAAAACCTTCAAACACCCATAATAATTCGGTGTAATTTTCTTGATTTAAATCAGGGCTTACTAAAACATCAGGTTGAATACGCTTAACCAACCAAGAATGAAAATATTCATGACTACATAACCCTAAAAAGGTTTTGTATTTTTCGCCAAGTTTTTGTTTGGGTTCTGTGGTTAAGGGCAAATCATCTCGCGAACATAATAAACTGGTGGAGCTTCGATGTTCTAAACCGCCATAACCACTACCCACCGCCATTACCTGAAATAAATATTGACTAAATGGCGGCTGTTCATCTCCCCAAAAGTTGATTGCTGCTTGGCAAATTTTTTGTAAATCATCCGCTAAACGTTGCGTGTCTGCTCGATGTTTGCCCGTAATCACCATTTTATGTGGCGTTTGGCCGCTAGTAAAACTTAGCTCGGTAAAATCAGCCATTTCTACAGGATGATCGACCAATTCTAAATAATTAGCCGCTTGATACAAGCCAAAACCGCGTTCATCAGTTTTTAGTTGCTCTAAGGTGGTTGCGACACGCCAATTGTCTTGCTCAGGTAAAACCAATTGTAGTTGATGTAACTGCTCTTCTTTGCCTTGAACAGCCAATAACAAACTTGTTCCGTTAAAATAGCCATGTGTTTGGTCTAAATGTGCGCCGCGTACCGATAAATCCCACGCATAAACTTCATATTCTAGGGTAATATCACCGCCTGTATATTGTTCGACCTGCCATTGATTTTTTGCTAATTTTTTGACATTTAATAACAAGCCATTGGCAGTTTTAGCCTTTACACTGCTAATATGTCGCGCAAAGTCACGAATCATATAGCTACCCAAAATCCAGTTTGGCAGCCAAACAATTTGCCCTGTCGGCTCAGGTTGGCGAATTAACAACGATACTTGAAAAAAATGACGACTTGGCTGTTGGGTAGAAATAGTGTAATAACACGCTGCGTGCATAAATTTTACCGTTTTATAGAATAATTGGATTAAAGAATGAACAACCCGCATCTTAGTACAGAAGCGACTTTATTATATTTACCCACACCCGATGGCCATAAAATTCCAATGCGCCATTGGCCTGTTAGTCAACCCCGTGGCGTGATTCATGTTGTGCATGGTATGGCTGAACATAGTGGTAACTATGATGATGTTGCAGCTTTTTTTAATCAACATCATTTTGCAGTTTTAGCACACGATCATCGTTGTCATGGCTTATCAACCACACAATTAGGTAATGTTGATAAAATTCAAAACTGGCAAGGCGTACTAGAAGATATGCCTTTAATTCATAATTGGATTAAAGCAACTTATCAGCAAACGCCGGTCATTATTGTTGGTCACAGCATGGGTTCTTTTGTCAGCCAACATTTTGTACAACATCACCCTCATGCGGTGCAAGCCTTAGCATTAGCTGGTTCAGACTTTTTACCCACTTGGTTTACAGGTGCAGCATCACGTTTAGCAAAAATTGAAACTTGTCGTCAAGGGGCAAATGGTCGTAGTGATTTAATTCATGGCTTGGCTTTTGGTAAATTTGGCAAGGCGATTAAAAATGCCCGTACCGAGTTTGACTGGTTATCACGCAATCCAGCATGGGTTGATAAATATATTGCTGATCCCTTATGTGGATTTAGAATGGCTAACGCCTATTGGCGTGAGTTCTTAAAAACTTTATCCGAAATTTATACCCCTACTGCCATAAAAAAAATTCCCAAAGAATTACCTGTTTATATCTTTGCAGGTTCGGATGATCCTGTTGGTCATAACAGTAAAGGCGTAAAAAAACTGGCTAACGCACATAAAAAATATCGTAAAGCCGAAATTACCTTAAAAATATATCATGAAGGCCGTCACGATATATTGCATGATAGCAATGCTAGTGAAGTTCGTTATGACTTATTGTCTTGGTTACTATCAGAATTACCTCGCTAAGCTACTAGCCAAATCAAATCATTCATCGTAAAATCCGCGCTTTAACAAGGTTAGCGGATTTTTTCTTGCGAAAAAACGTCATACTGCTATCTTTACCTTAGACGTTGATTTTTGGACTTCATTGTCACCATAAGCTTTTAAGCTTCATTTTCAGTTACGTTTTCATCCTAATAATAAAAAGAACCATCACACCAGCACAGGGCTTTTTGCTGCCTGTTTTGTTGTGATTGTTTTTAATTTTAGGATGTTCCATGAACAAATTACATCACATTGTCATCGTTGGAGGTGGCGCAGGCGGTTTAGGTTTAGCAACACAATTAGGTCACAAACTTGGTAAACGCAAACAAGCGAAAATTACCTTGATTGATGCCCATTTGACCCATATTTGGAAACCTTTGCTGCATGAGGTTGCGGCAGGTACGCTCAATTCATTTGAAGATGAGTTGAACTACTTTGCGCACAGTGTCAAACATCACTTCGACTTTCAATTAGGGCGCATGGTTGATATTAACCGTGAGCAAAAAAAAGTATTGCTTGCACCATTAATCAGTGAACAAGGTGAAGAAGTCGCACCTGCTCGTGCAATTAATTACGATACCTTAGTCGTTGCTATTGGCTCAACGGCTAATGACTTTGGTACACAAGGTGCCCGTGATAACTGCATTTTCTTAGATTCACGCCCCCAAGCCGACCGTTTTCAGCAACAATTTTTAAATATGTATTTGCAAGCTCATGCCTTACCTGCTGACAGTACTATTCCACCCGAATTAAACGTAGCAATTATTGGTGCAGGTGCAACAGGTGTGGAGCTTGCTGCCGAATTGCATCATGCTAGCCATGAGTTTGCTCGTTATGGCTTGGATGATATTCAACCTCAAAATGTCAAAATTACCTTAATTGAAGCAGCAGATCAGGTTTTACCAGTGTTACCACCACAAGTGTCCGCCGAAGCCGAAGCACAGCTCAAAGCCAAAGGTATTAACGTGTTAACTAAAACGAAAGTGCTTTCTATTCAAGCACATTATGTTGAGTGCGAAGGTGGTCAGCGTATTCCTGCCGATTTAAAAGTATGGTCTGCGGGCATTAAAGCTCCTGACTTTTTACAAAACATTGCAGGTTTAGAAACCAATCGTATTAATCAATTAGTGGTTAAACCGAGCTTACAAACCACCCGTGACAACAATATTTTTGCCTTTGGTGATTGTGCGTCTTGTACATTGCCCAATATGGAACGTCCTGTGCCGCCACGCGCCCAAACAGCTCATCAACAAGCCACGTATTTAGTTAAGGCATTAGCCGCTCATATCCACAATAAAACCTTACCTGTTTATAAATACAGTGATTTTGGTTCTTTAGTGTCTTTAAGTCATGGCAGTAGCGTGGGTAATTTGGTGGGTAATATTCATGTTCAAGGCAAAATTGCCCGTTTGATGTATGTGACTTTGTATCGTATGCATCAATATGCCTTACATGGTTGGTTTAGAACTTTGTTGTTATGGGCAAAAGATCAGCTCAATAAAAATGCAAGTCCAACGCTAAAACTGCATTAAGATTCATAAAAGCTACATTTTTTAGTACGCATAATGTAGCAATTGCAGTATTATCATCGGTCAAATTTGGGGCGGTATTTGTTAAGACAAATACCCCTTTCTTCTCACGGCCTCCGTGCCTAAAAGGTTTTTATTATGCAAATTTCTAATGACAATGTAGTCTCTATTGCCTACACCTTAACCAATGACGAAGACCAAGTAATTGATACCTCCGAAGGTGGCGCACCATTAGTGTATTTACACGGCGCACAAAACATTATTCCCGGTTTAGAAAATGCTTTAGTTGGCAAACAAGTTGGCGACAAATTAAAAGTATCTGTTGAACCTGCTGAAGGTTACGGCGAATATCAAGCTGAATTAGTACAAGTTGTACCTAAGCGTATGTTTGCTGGTGTAGACAACATTGAAGCTGGTATGCAATTCCATGCTCAAACAGACTATGGCATGCAAATCGTTACTGTTGCTGCGGTTGAAGGTGAAGACATCACTGTTGACGGCAACCATCCTTTAGCTGGCCAAACTTTACACTTTGAAGTTGAAGTGGTTGATGTTCGTGCTGCTAGCAAAGAAGAATTAGAACATGGTCATGTTCATGGCGAAGGTGGTCATCACCACTAAGCCATAAAAAAGCCTCGTTATAACGAGGCTTTTTTATTAAAATTATATAGGTTTAGAGCCATAACTACTGCGTGGACGTTTTGGCGGATCATTGCTCTCTTCGGCAGGAATCTGACGAATCTTTCCACCTGCTGCCAAGAAACGTTCCATTTCTTCCTCTAGTTGCCGACGTTCTGCTTCCTTACTAGAGACGGTTAATGTTTCAGCCACAGCAATAATATCACTGTCTTTTTCTTTGGTTGCAGTGCTGCCTTCTTCGCCTTCAGCTGGTTCACTTGCAACATCTGCCGCACCATCTGCATCACCTTCAGGCTCATCATCGACAGGATCAGCGGTTTCATCAAACTCATCATCATAATCATTCGTAGCCATTATCATCTCCTTTTTTGGGGATTGAAAATACTCAATATATAACAGGAAATTCTTACCTTTTTTTCAAAAAAATTCTAGCCTAAAAATCGCTATCCAAGAAACTTATGGTGCATTTGTTTATTATTTAGCTAATAAGGGTAAGTCGCCAGTTAGTCCCATTGCCTGTTTTTCAAAAAATTCTTTTAACCAAGCCGTTTTATTAACAAAACGTACGCCTTCATTACGTGCGACAATCATCGCTGGCCATTGTGCAGCATAAGTACGTTCTAATGCGGTCATACTATGCATTGTTAAGGCATTATGCGAGCGACGACGACGACTATATTTGCTTAATACTTGCAAATGGCCAATCGGCAAGGACTTCTGCAATGCCTGTTCTATTTCTTCTGCTAATACCGCAGCGTCTAATAAACCCAAGTTTACGCCTTGTCCTGCTAAAGGATGAATAGTATGAGCAGCATCGCCAATCAACACTAACCCATCTAAATAATAACGTTGCGCATGACGCGCCACCAACGGAAAGCTATAACGACGATCACAACTCAGCATGCGCCCCAATTCACATGGAAACGCTCGCTCTAAGGCTTGTAAAAACTGATCATCACTTAATGCCATTAAATTATGTGCTTCATCCTGTTGTACCGACCAAACAATAGAACAAAAGTGTGGATCAGACAGTGGCAAAAAGGCTAAAGGCCCTGTAGTTAAAAAATTTTGGCGCGCACAATCTTGATGTGGATGTTCTGTTTTAACAGAACAAACAATCGCTTGTTGTTGATAATCCCATGTATCTATCTCAATACCAGCCAACTGACGGACAACTGAAAATGCACCATCAGCACCAACAACCAATGGCGTATCAATTGTTGCACCACTCGCTAGAGTCACAGACCACGAACGAATACCTTTTTCTAATGCCACAACTTTATCAGGTGTCAATAAAGTGACTTGTGGACTGGCAATTGCTTGCTCAGTTAACGCCCATTGCAATAAACGATTCTCTAATAAACAACCAAGATGACTCACACCCAAATCATCAGCATGAAAATATAACTCTCCATGTCCTTGTTGTTCACGGACATACATACTGGTAAAAGGTGCAAATCGTTTTTTATCTATTAATGACCATGCACCCAAGGCTTTGAGCATATTTTCACTAGCACGGGTTAAGGCGGATACTCGTGGTTCGTATGGCTCTGAATTTTGTGGTTCAATTACCTGTTGGTTATCAATAATAATAATTTTTAACGGTAGATGTTTTAAAGCAGCCGCTAATAAACTGCCGACCATGCCTGCGCCAACAATAACAATATCTGCTTGCACAATTAACCCTTCATCAGTTGTTCAATATCAATCACCGATTTAGGAGCAGCATCGGTCAACACTTCATGGCCTGTTTTGGTCACCAAAACATCATCTTCAATACGAATACCAATACCACGCCAACGCGCTGCAACACGCTGATTATCAGGCGCAATATACAAACCTGGCTCAACGGTTAAGACCATGCCTGCTTCTAATTGCCGCCATTCGTCAGCTACTTTGTAATCACCCACGTCATGGACATCCATGCCTAACCAATGGCCAGTTCGGTGCATATAAAACTCACGATAAGTGCCTTGTTCAATATTGCCTGCTAATGAGCCTTCTAACAAACCCAAATCCAATAAGCCTTGCGTCAACACTTCAACTGCAACACTGTGCGGCTTATCCCAATGATTATCAGGGTGAACAGCATCAATGGCGGCTAACTGTGAGGCCAAAACGATGTCATATACTGCTTTTTGTTCACCTGAAAAACGACCAGAAACAGGAAATGTACGAGTTATATCTGCTGCATAATTATCTAATTCTGCACCTGCATCAATTAACACTAAATCACCTTTTTGCATTTGGCGACGATTTTCGATGTAATGCAAAATACAGGCATTTGCACCAGAACCAACAATGGTATTGTAAGCAGGTGCTGAACAACCATGACGCAAAAACTCATAAACCAACTCAGCTTCTAATTCATATTCATACATACCTGCTTTTGTTGCTTGCATAGCGCGAATATGCGCATTGGCACTAATCGTTGCTGCTTTACGCATGATTGCTAATTCTTCAGCACTTTTATATAAACGTAACTCATGCAATAAATGATTAAGCATCAATAATTCGGCAGGTGCTTTTGCCCCTTGACGAGCTTTAGCACGAATACTGTTTAACCAAACAATGACTTTATTATCAAATTCAGCTTGCCCACCCAAATTAACATATAACTTCTTTTTGCCTTCCATGAGAGTTGGCATAATTTCATCTAATTTGGCAATAGGATAAGACTCATCAGCACCATATTGCTCAATTGCCCCCTCTAAACCTGCCCGATAACCATCCCAGATTTCTTTTTCTTTGTCTTTTTCTCGACAAAATAAGACCACCTCCCCCAAAGGACGATTAGGAATCAAACATAAAACGGCTTCTGGCTCAGGAAAACCTGACAAATAATAAAAATCGCTGTCTTGGCGATATTTATAATCAGCATCACGATTGCGAATATGTTGCGGTGCAGCAGGTAAAATGGCGATGGAATCCTCACCCATCCATTGCATCAAGGCATTACGACGTTGAGTAAATTGTTGTCTAGGCAATAAAGAGTGCATAATGTTCAGACCTAATTTTTAGTGTAATTGCTCATGTTGTGGTCGATGTTCTTCACGTGGTGACATTTCCTCAAATAAATGAATAATTGCCAAGCGAACAAATTCATACACTTCCATGTAATCTTGTTCGTCTTCTTCAGTTTCACTGTCAAACTCACCACCCACATGCACTATATTGACAATATCTTGTAAGGTTTCTTGAATATCGCCTTTGGCTAAACGCTCATCATCTGCACGTACAGCCAAACCAAAACCAGCCAACATTCCCTGACACCAATCACTTAAAGCAATGACTCTTTCGGTTAACGTAAAGTCGTCATTCGGCACTAAAGGTGTAAAAATTATCTCAGATGAGCCTAAAGCCTCTAGCGTTGCTAATTGCATTTGCCATAAACTTGCAATTAGTGCATCATCAAAGGCTTGGTCGGTTTCGGTATGAGCCTCCAAAAATTTGATCAGTTGTTGTTTATTTAAACGAAAACCTGCTGCTAACAAGCCTGTAACAAAACCGTGTACTTCACTAGCGGAAGCAGTTAATTGCAAGTCTTGTAACAATTGTTTTAACTCTTGCAATGTTGGAGCAGCAGCAACTGGATGCATAATAATAATCTCTCATAAAACAGGTCTGCGCAATAATTCTGCCAGCCCTAAAAAGAGAACTTAAGTGTCTTGTTTAACATTTTTGTTAAACAAAACGTAAGCCCTCATTGACCTAGGTTAATAATCAAATCTATATTAGCCGCCAAATGCTTGTAGTGCGACAAAAAAATGCTAGAACAAGACTTACGCGCGTTAAATTCGCGCATTGACAGCTTAATTAACAAGGTTCAAACCCTCAGTGCCGAAAATAATAGCTTAAAACAAGCCTTAGGTGAGTTTCAAAGCGTTAAAACGAAAATTGAGAGTTTAACCACCGAAAACGACAGACTTCGTCAACAAGAAAATGTTTGGCTGACTGAACGCCAAAAACTGCTTGCTGAACGTGAAGAATTATCTCGCAAAAACGACCATGCGCGTGCGCGTGTCGAAGCGATTATTTTACGTTTAAAAGCTTTAGAAACGCCCGAAGCTTAATTTATTGACAACATTATGCACTAATTTGCTGAATTAGTTGTGTTGTCTGTGCTTGTTGAGGAAAGAAAAATGTCTAATCAAAACGTTGACCTCGTTATTTTTGATAAAACCTATAAAATTGAATCGCCTATTGAAGAACAAGAATCTTTATTAGCGGCTGCCAAGTATTTAGACGGCAAAATGAAAGAAATTCGTCAAGCAGCACGTGGTTTAGAAAGCGAACGTGTTGCGGTTTTAGCTGCATTAAATATTTGCCATGAGTTATTTCAAAGTAAGCAGCAAGCGGATATGGCTCAAAAAATTGGTCAAGCATTACAGATCTTGACTGGTAAGATTGATAAAACTTTAGCTCAAAATAGCTAATTTTTGTTTTAACTGCTTATCTGCTAATCATGTACACTTGCAAGTTATGTTCAGTCGGTTATACTGAACACATCTCTGGAGTGTACGCCAATCTATCGCGTCCCCTGAGCCGATAAATTTTTCTTATGGAAATGACGTATTGTTTTGGTGTGCAGGTCTGCCAAGCCGCAAGGCCGCTGGTTCAGAAAGCCTAAAAAAGCATACTTATTTCCTCCTTGAACCTCTGGGTTCAAGGGTCTAGATGGATAGCGGCACTTTGGAGCTTTATCTAAACTTTTTATGTCCAATCAACGTCAACTACTGCGTAAAACCTTACGTCAAAAACGTAAAAATCTGTCGTTATACCAACAAAAAAAATCGGCACATCAACTTGCTAATCAATTTCGTCATCTCACTATCTTTAAAACCGCCAATAAAATAGCTGTTTATCAAGCGACTGATGGTGAAATAAATCCTTATTATTTAATGAATCTAATATGGGCTTATGGTAAACAATGCTACTTACCTGTACTCAGACGATTTCCTAATCAAGAATTAGGTTTTGTGCGTGTTTATAAAACGAGTCGTCTGCACCTCCACCGCTATGGTTTTAAAGAGCCAAAGGCTAAGCATAGATTATTTATTTATCAACTCGACTTGGTTTGTCTTCCTTTGGTTGGATTTGATGCCACAGGTAAGAGATTAGGCATGGGTGGCGGATTTTACGATCGAAGCTTAGCTCGCTCCCCAAAAAAACATGTTTATAAATTAGGTTTAGCTCATGATTGCCAACAAATAGAACAATTACAAAGCCAGTCTTGGGATATTCCTTTAGATGCTATTATCACACCTTCCCAATTGATTCGGGTAACTAATTGCTAATGTAAACGCTTAGCAAAGCGTAAACGTCTAGATAAATCTCTGACTTCGCGATCACTGATTGCATCAGCATAATCCAACACAGCACGAGCATATTCTTTATTTTGTTTAAACCAAACGAGATCAATAACACGCCCTGTCGCACGCCGTACCGCAACATAAAATTGAGTATGAATGGTAAAATCATCTTCTAATGGCGAGTTTCGTTCAGTAGGCATAATAGTCTCGTCCAAAAACTAAGCACTCTGAACAATAACATCCATAAGACATACAATCAGGAAATATTGTTCAACAATTGAACAACACCCTCACTTATGCCAAGATCAACGCAATGATAAAATCTGCCAACCTTTCTCTTGGGCATGGGCTAATAATTTAGCATCAGCATCCACCACAACAGGCACATCAACGATTGATAACAAAGGTAAATCGTTGTGTGAATCCGAATAAAAAGTTACTTTATCAAAACGTTTATTTTGCTGTGCTAACCAAGCTTGATAACGGGTAATTTTACCTTCTTTATAACAAGGTACCCCAAAAACTTTTCCTGTATAACGCCCATCTACTTTTTCTGGCTCAGTGGCTAATACTTGTGGAATACCAAAAGCTTCACCAATTGCTTGTGTAATAAAACGATTAGTTGCGGTAATAATCAACAATTCATCGCCTGCTGCACGATGCTTTGCAATTAAAGCTTGTGCTTTAGGCAACATAATCGGACGAATGACTTCACTCATAAATTGTTGATGTAATTGTTGTAAATACGCAGTGTCATGTTGTGCTAAAAAGCTAAAGACAAATTCACTATAGGCGATAATATTTAATTGACCTGCACAATAATCGGCATAAAACTTATCATTTTGGGCTTTATACCATTGGCTATCGACTAAATTGTTATCAACCAAAAACTCGCCCCATGCGTGGTCAGAATCCCCAGCAATTAAGGTATTGTCTAAATCAAAAATGGCTAAATTCATGGTCTTACTCGTGAATGATAACAGGCGTATAAACAGGGACTAAATCAAAAAGTTGGATAATATCTTCATTGCGCATTCTAATACAGCCATGTGATTTGGGAATGCCCATCGGCTCGGTATCTGGCGTGCCATGAATATAAATATAACGGCGCATGGTATCACACTGACCACCACGGTTTTTACCTAACTCACAACCTGATAACCACATAATGCGGGTTAAAATCCAATCTCGTGTGGGAAATTGTGCGGCTAATTGAGCATTATAAATTTCACCCGTTGGTCGACGCGCTTTAAATACACTGTTTATTGGTTGATTCTGGCCAATCTTTGCACGAATAATATGTTGTCCACGTGGGGTTTGCTCACTGCCCTGTATTTCACCTACCCCCTTTAAGGCGGATGAAATAATAAATTGTGCGATTATTTGTTGCTGCTGCCATACGGTTAATTGTTGTGTGGCAATATTAATTTCTATGTTCAAGTTAAGTATCCGACTGACAAGTAATATGTTTATGATAATGTTCAATAATAATATGAGCAGCCTCTTCAGCACTATCAACTAAAGTCATCAATTCAATATCACTAGGATCAATACACCCTCTTGCTAACATCACGTCTTTAAACCATGTTAATAAACCCTGCCAATAATCTTTACCAACTAATACCACAGGAAAAGGTTCGCTTTTTTGGGTTTGAATTAAAGTTAAGGCCTCAAAAAGCTCATCTAACGTGCCAAACCCTCCTGGTAAAATCGCAAAAGCAATCGCATGTTTCATAAACATAAACTTGCGTACAAAAAAATATCTAAAACTAAGGCTAATATCTTGATAACGATTAGGTTTTTGTTCATGTGGTAAAGTAATATTTAAACCAATAGATAAACTACCATTTTGATAAGCGCCTTTATTAGCCGCTTCCATAATACCCGGCCCACCACCTGTAATCACCGTTAAACCTGCTTGGGATAATAAACAACCTAATTTTTCGGCTTCGGTATAATATGGGTCTGTGGGTGATAATCTGGCACTACCAAAAATATTCACAGCATGTTGAATTTTAACTAAATGCTCTATGCCATCCACTAACTCTGATTGAATCCGCAAAACCCGCCATGCTTCAGGCATTTTTTTATCAAACATAAAACACCTCTCGTTTAAGACTTACGCCATTATTCAAATGCGTAAGTTATGAGTTTTTATACTTTTTTTGTTGTAAAAAATACATTGCACTACTAATGGTAATCGCTGCTAATAACAATGCAAATGCAATTTGTGAGTCAGTTGTCCAGACATGACGTGGATCGGTAAATAACGCGACATTCATACCAAAAATACCTGCAATCACCACCGCAGGCAAGAAAATCACTGATACCCAAGTCAGTCTTAATAAAGTTTGGTTAGTTTTTTCGGCTTGTTGCGCAGACAATAATTGCTCTAAGCTAAAATGAATATCACGTAAATGCTGAATTTTAGTTAAGGCACGCTGTACTTGATCTGCTAGATGCTGAAAATACGGCATGGCTTCTTGTTGTAAAATATTGGGCTGAATTTGATGAAATGCGCCTTGTGTCGGGTCTAATAAGGCATTCGTTAAACGTTCAAAAGCATCAAACTGTTTACGCAACCACGCAATATGAATGCGTAATTCAACTAATTTTTTCGCATTAGGTAAATGTGCAAACTCTTTTAAAGGATCATCTTTTAACTCGTTTTTTTGTTCAAAACGTGGTCTTTTTCCTTCCTTACGTTGTAAAAACAAATCTTCTAATGCATAAGTTTGATGTTCGTTTCTGAGAAGTTGTGCATTTAAACCTTCTAACATCACACGTAAAATACCAACAAACACATAAGCAGTCGTTTGATGCTGTCGTGCACGCTCTTTAAAGGCATCAGTATTGAGCAGCTCATCAATCCCTTTAATATGTTGACTACGTCGTGTCCAAATAAAATCGGGATAAATAATCATGGATAATGTTTGTTCACCATCCATTTCACAATCTAAATCGGGAATAATAATGTGATCATGATGGGTAAACTTGGTAATGACAGGCTGTTTACGCACATGCAAATCATAACCACTGTATTCATGTGGGCTATGAATCCCTTGCAATAACTCATCATTATTATTAACAATTTCATCAATCCATAACCATGTTTTGGCGGCTTCATTTGCCTGTGGCAATTCAAAAAAACTATCTTTCGCTTGTCCTTGATATTGGCCTAAATAATGTCTTTCGTAAGGTAAGGTTAAATCAGGATAATGATGCGTCATAAAAACTCCTTTTAGTCGTATTTACCCCCCTGCCTTCGGCATCCCCCCTTAATAAGGGGGGACTGAGGGGGGTAGCAATAAAAAAGGACACTTACAGCTTTCGCCATAAGTGCCCTTCTTTGCATGTCTAAAAATTAACCAGCAATTTTTGCTTTTAATTCACGACGACGACGGTGTAAGACTGGCTCAGTATAACCGTTTGGTTGAGCACAACCTTCAAACACTAACTCTTTAGACGCTTGGAAAGCCACGCTGTCATCAAAGTTTGGTGCCATTGGTTTGTATAATGGGTCATTAGCGTTTTGACCATCAACCACAGAGGCCATACGTTGCATAGCTTCTAACACTTGATCTTGTGTGCAAATACCATGACGTAACCAGTTAGCTACGTGTTGGCTAGAAATACGCAAGGTTGCACGGTCTTCCATTAAGCCGATATTGTTAATATCTGGCACTTTAGAACAACCCACACCTTGGTCAATCCAACGAACCACATAACCTAAAATGCCTTGGCAATTGTTATCAAGTTCATTTTTGATTTCTTCAGCAGACCAATCCGTATTTTCTGCTAAAGGAATGGTTAAGATGTCATCAACATTAGCACGAGCACGAGACTTTAATTCGTCTTGGCGAGCAAACACATTGACTTTATGGTAATGCATAGAGTGTAAAGTCGCGCCTGTTGGTGATGGTACCCAAGCAGTATTTGCGCCAGCCATTGGGTGGGCAATTTTTTGCTCAACCATGTCTTTCATTAAGTCTGGCATTGCCCACATGCCTTTACCGATTTGTGCTTTACCTTGTAAACCACAAGCTAAACCGATATCAACGTTCCAGTTTTCGTAGGAAGCAATCCATTTAGCTTTTTTCATGTCAGCTTTACGAATCACTGCACCTGCTTCCATAGAAGTATGGATTTCATCACCAGTACGATCTAAGAAGCCCGTGTTAATGAACATCACACGATCTTTAGCAGCACGGATACATTCTTTGAGGTTAACAGTGGTACGACGCTCTTCGTCCATAATACCCATTTTTAAGGTATTTTGTGCTAAACCTAAAGCTTCTTCTACACGAGTGAAGATTTCGTTAGCAAACGCAACTTCTTCTGGACCATGCATTTTTGGCTTAACAATATACACAGAACCTGTACGAGAGTTCTTTAAAGAGCCATTGCCCAATAAATCGTGTTTTGCAATCAATACCGTCACTAAGGCATCCATAATGCCTTCTGGAATTTCTTCACCTTTATACAATACGGCTGGGTTAGTCATTAAATGACCAACGTTACGCACTAATAATAAAGAACGACCATGCAAAGTTAGGCTGCCACCATTTAAAGCAGTGTAAGTACGATCAGCATTCATGGTACGAGTTAAGGTTTTGCCACCTTTTTCGAAAGACTCAACCAAGTTGCCTTTCATTAAACCCAACCAGTTGCCATAGACTTCAACTTTGTCTTCAGCGTCAACGGCAGCCACAGAGTCTTCACAGTCACAAATCGTGGTTAACGCAGACTCAATTACTAAATCTTTGATTTTTGCTGGGTCTTGTTGACCAACAGGATGATTGCCATCAAATTGAATATCAATGTGCAAACCGTTGTTTTTTAATAAAATGCTAGTTGGCGCACTAAGATCACCAGCATAACCCACTAATTTTTCTGGGGATGCTAAACCAACTTTGCTGCCATCTTTTAAGCTAACTTCTAATGCACCATTAACAATAGCATAAGCGACGGAATCGGCATGAGAGCCAGTTGCCAAAGGAGCGGCTGTGTCTAATAAAGTACGAGCATAAGCAATCACTTTAGCACCACGAGCTGGGTTGTAGCCTTTGCCTTTGTCTGCACCACCTTCTTCGCTAATCACATCGTTGCCATACAAGGCATCGTATAAGCTACCCCAACGAGCATTAGCTGCGTTTAAGGCATAACGCGCATTTTTAACAGGCACAACTAATTGTGGGCCAGCAATACGGGCAATTTCGTCATCTACGTTTTGTGGATTAACGCTAAAATCTTCGCCTTCTGCTACTAAATAGCCAATTTCTGTTAAAAAGGCTTTGTAAGCAGCAAAATCAAACTTTGGATTAGCTTGATGCCATGCGTCAATTTGCGCTTGAATTGCATCACGCTTAGCTAATAAAGCTTTGTTTTTTGGCATTAAATCAGCAACAATCGCCTCAAACTTAGTCCAGTAATCATCAACGCTGATTCCAGTACCTTCAATCGCTTGATTAACAATAAAATCATATAATTCTTTAGCAATCGCTAACTCACCACGTTGAACACGTTCGGTCATCTTGTCACCCTTTAATCAATAAGCCACGCCAAAGCTAATGCTTGGCTTTTAAAAACGCGCTATTGTAGCGAAATTAACAGGCAGTTGCTATTTTCTTAACTTATAGATAACTGCTTTTAAGCCAAATTATCACTGTTTCTTTGATTATCACGTTTTTTTAATAATTGACGCCAAAAAATAAGGGCATCAGAAGATGCCCTTTTGGAAAAAAACCAATCAATGTGAACGTGCATCTCGCCAGAAATTATTTAAGGTTCTAGCCGTCAATGCAGGAACATCTACCATGGGTAAATGGCCAACACCTTTTAATTTTTTAACCTTGGCATGTGGAATTAATTGCTTAAATGTCTCAACACAAGAATGATGAAGCACTTGATCTTCTTCACCCCATAAAATCATGGTTGGCACAGACACAGCTGATACACCATCACGCTCGCATTGCAAAGAATGTGCAATCATATGGTGAAACAAATGGCGATTAACATGACGACGAGACACCATTTCTTGTCCCATTGCCGAAGCCAACACTAAGGATAATGCTGTGCGTTTACGCTCTAATACCGCATTAAATAAACGTACTACTTCCGCATAATTACTAGGTACTAAAGTATTATTGCCTACTAATAGACCTCGTTCAAAAGGCGTTGAACCATGTTGCCCTCTCACACCTGCAGCATTCATCAAAGTCAAGGTTGCAGTAACATCTGGATGGCGAGAGGCTACCAAACCAGCAATACCCCCACCCATAGAACTCCCAACAAAATGCCCTTTAGCAGGTAATACTTTTTTCGCCCACTCAGCAATTCGATCTGCTTGTTGATCTAAGCCATAGACTTTTTCATGACGAAAGTGACTTTCACCCCATGCAGGCAAATCAGGCACATACAAACGATAACGTTTTGCTAAAAATGGCAATAACAACAACCAATTTTCTTTGTTTGAAGCAAAACCATGTAACAAAACAACAGGCTCGCCATGCGGATTGCCACCTTCCAACCAAATCATGGCAGCACCATCTACATCCATACGACATTTGCGCAAACCAATCACTCTTCCTTGTAATTCACGTAATAATGGCCACAATTGACCTGTTGGTCGCCAACCACGAATCGCCTTTGGACATGCTTTTTCAGCATTAGCGATATAAGCGGGAGCGATCTCATGAACAAGAGCTTTTTCAATATGCTTAAGTGCCGATGTCATTTTTTCTTAACCTGTTGGAACTAAAGTACTATTACTGAAACATTAACATACCGAGCGTCCGGTAACAGGTGCTTTTAGGACAATTGACCATGCTTTTTAGGTCAATTGTCCTGATTGAATAAACATTAATTTATTCACGAAAATGTAATTTTTTGCTATAATCTATATCCCTTTAGGGAGTAGCTTTTGTTAGTTAGCCATTAACTAACAAGTATTTATCAACAAACTTGTTCATCGAACATGGTAAATACGACTTGATATTATCGGTTTAGCGAGACTAAAGATTAAAAACATCCGCTCTTATTGTTATGTCAATAACAACAAGAATATGACATGGCTATGTCTCATCATGGCATAGATGTATATTCTTAGAGTATTTTCTGAGCGTCAGCCAGATGTTTTTAATCTTTGGTTTTTTGGCTGACGCGGAGTATGTTATGACAGCTTTGTTGTTGGCCACTGCCTTAGTTGCTCTCGCCGAAATGGGTGATAAAACCCAACTCCTTGCCTTTTTGTTAGCTGCACGTTTTCGCCAACCTATCCCCATTGTTTTGGGTATCTTTGTTGCAACTATTATAAATCATGCTTTTGCAGGTGCAGTAGGTATGTATTTAAATAGCTTAATTGGCCAAGACAATATGCGTTGGATTTTAGGCATTGGTTTTTTAATCATGGCTGCTTGGCTACTTATTCCAGATGAATTAGACGAACAACAGGAACAAGACTCCTCACGTTTTGGTGTGTTTGGCACCACTGTCATTGCCTTCTTTTTGGCAGAAATGGGTGATAAAACTCAAATTGCTACTGTCGCCTTAAGTGCTAAATATGCCGCTGATTTTGTTTGGGTGATTCTTGGCACAACATTAGGCATGATGCTAGCCAACGTTCCAGCCGTGTATTTGGGCAATCATTTTGCACAAAAATTACCAATACGCTGGATACATGGTATTGCTGCTAGTATTTTTGCATTAATTGGCATTTTAATCTTATTAGGGAAAACAGGCTTTTAATGTAAAGATGCAAGATTAAAACCTAAAGTTGTTTTACTTTTGTTAAAAATCAGGCAAAATACGCCACCTTAAAATATGCGCTATCTCATTGGGCAACTATAAACATCCCTTTGTGTCCGCATAAAACTTGAATTTTTTACAATCTAAGGTTGTTATGTCAAATAAAGAAGAGCAAATTGAGATGGATGGTACAGTGGTCGACACTTTACCAAACACCATGTTTCGTGTGCAGTTAGAAAATGGTCATATTGTGACCGCACACATCTCTGGTAAAATGCGTAAGCACTATATTCGTATTTTAACCGGTGACCAAGTCAAAGTTGAAATGACTCCTTATGACTTGACTAAAGGCCGTATTACCTACCGCGTACGTTAATCGACCGGCTTAATATAAAAAAGGGCTTACGTTATACGTCAAGCCCTCTTTTGCTTTGTTAAGAAATTTTACCTTAAGCAGGCGCTGCTGTCTTTTTCTCAGTTGCTTCAACATGGAGAACGATCGCATCATTCTCAACCGTTACATGCACATGACCACCACCTACCAAGTCACCAAACAAAATCTGTTCAGCTAAAGGCTTTTTCAGATTTTCTTGAATAACGCGAGCCATTGGACGAGCACCCATTTGTTTGTCATAACCTTTCTCGGCCAACCATGAACGAGCTAGTTCATCGACTTCAATGACCACATGTTTATCATCTAGTTGTGCTTGTAATTCAACTAAGAACTTATCAACCACACCTGCAATAATAATTGGGTCTAAGGCCTTAAATTGAATAATTGCATCTAAACGGTTACGAAACTCTGGCGTAAACATCTTTTTCATGACTTCCATAGCATCAGTGCTATGGTCTTGCTGAGTAAAGCCAATACTAGCACGAGACTCTGCTTCTGCACCTGCATTAGTTGTCAGTACCAAAATCACATGTCTAAAGTCTGACTTACGGCCATTGTTATCAGTTAACGTACCATGATCCATCACTTGTAATAACAAGTTAAAGACTTCTGGATGGGCTTTTTCAATCTCATCTAATAGCAATACACAATGTGGATGCTTAGCAATTGCTTCGGTTAACAAGCCACCTTGATCAAAACCAACATAACCTGGTGGCGCACCAATCAAGCGAGAAACAGTATGACGCTCCATATATTCGGACATATCAAAGCGGACTAATTCAATGCCTAAAATTTTCGCTAACTGTTTGGTAACTTCTGTTTTACCAACACCTGTAGGCCCTGCAAATAAGAAACAGCCAACGGGTTTTTCGGGTGCTTTTAAACCTGCACGTGATAATTTAATCGCTGAAGATAAAGCAGTAATAGCATCATTTTGACCAAACACAGTCATTTTGAGATCACGCTCTAAATTACGTAAAGCTTCTTTATCATTCGCCGAGACAGATTTTGGTGGAATACGGGCAATTTTGGCAATCACCTCTTCAATTTCACCAACACCAATGGTTTTTTTGCGTTTGCTAACAGGTTGTAAACGTTGTAATGCACCTGCTTCATCAATCACATCAATGGCTTTATCGGGTAAAAACCTCTCATTGATATAACGACTTGCTAATTCAGCCGCAACTTCTAGGGCTTTTTCGCTATAACGTACGCCATGATGCTCTTCAAAACGTGATTTTAAACCTTTCAAAATTTGATAAGTTTCGCCAACAGTTGGCTCAGGAATATCAATTTTTTGGAAACGACGAGCTAATGCACGATCTTTTTCAAAAATACCACGATACTCTTGATAAGTTGTCGAACCCATACAACGCAACGAACCATTAACTAAGACAGGCTTTAATAAATTAGAAGCATCCATCACACCACCACTTGCAGCACCTGCACCAATAATGGTATGGATTTCATCAATAAACAAAACAGCGTCTTGTTGTTTATTTAGCTCACTTAATACCGCTTTAAAACGTTTTTCAAAATCACCACGATATTTTGTGCCTGCCAATAACGCACCTAAATCTAGGCTATAAACCACCGATTTCGCTAATGGCTCTGGTGCTTTATTGCTTACAATCAACCATGCCAAGCCTTCTGCAATCGCAGTTTTACCCACACCCGGTTCACCCACTAACAAAGGATTGTTTTTACGACGACGACACAGAATTTGGGCAGCACGTTCAATTTCGGCATCACGACCAATCAGCGGATCAATTTTTCCAGCTAAGGCCAATTCATTCAAGTTACTGGTATAAGCAGCCAATGCACTCTTTGGTACTAATTCACCATCTTCATCTGTTTGGTTTTGAATTTGCTCATTTGCATCGTCATCTGCTTTATTTTCATCACTTTGCTTACTAATGCCATGCGAAATAAAGTTAACAATATCTAGACGACTAATGTTTTGCTTTTTCAAGAAATAAACAGATTGCGATTCTTGCTCTGAAAAAATCGCGACTAAAACATTTGCACCTAAAACTTCTTTTTTACCTGATGACTGCACATGAAATACAGCACGTTGCAACACCCGTTGAAAACCCAGCGTTGGTTGAGTTTCACGATCTGTATCTTTAGTCGGAATTTTAGGGGTAGTTTCTTCAATAAACTGACTTAATTCACGTCTTAAGGTTGCAATATCGCCACCACAGGATTTAAGCACTCTTACTGCGGATTCATTGTCTAATAAAGCTAATAGGAGATGCTCAACGGTCATAAATTCATGGCGTTTCGCACGGGCATCACGAAAGGCCAAATTTAATGAAACTTCTAAATCGCGACTTAACATAGCAACTCCTATATTTTTAGGTAGGACTTACATGGTTATCGCTTATTTTTATTGCTTGGATCAAGCGGCCTTTTGTAACAGCCGCTTTAATTGAGCAAAATTTAAGCCTTTACCTATAAATCCTGTTTTTAATCAGGCTTTTGCTCAACTCGACACATTAAGGGATGCTGATTGTGCCGCGCGAAATCAATCACTTGTTGAGCTTTGGTTTCAGCTATATCTTTTGGATATAACCCTGCAACCGCTTGTCCTTGATGATGAATAGTTAGCATAACTTGTGTTGCTTGCTCAATATTCATTGCAAAAAAATCTTCTAATACTTCTACCACAAAATCCATGGGTGTGTAGTCATCATTTAGCAAAATCACTTGATAAAACGATGGTTTTTTGAGCTGTGGTTTTGCTGTTTGCTCTATAACAGCGGTATCACCATCATTTGCCATGTCATCGTGATTGGCCATTTGAATTGATATTAGTTCATCTACAAACATATTGCTCATAACAAGCAGCCTACAAACATAAGCTCATATTTCTATAAGCCTTAACAAAGTTATGGGTGGAATTGTGCAAAATCTCAAGTGCAATTTCGTATTTTGCGACAAAATAGAGTGAAAGTACGATAAAAGATAGCTTATAAATGAATAAGCTAAACGGCAGATATTTTAAAGCTTAATGATGAAAAATAAGCAATTTTTTTATTTATTTTGTAAGCGGTTTTAAATCGTGTATTACCCTAATGTCAGTCAGACTCTGTTCCCTGAGCGAAGTCAAAGGGCAATCACCCCGACTTCGCTCAACCAACACAAAAATGCACCCTGAGCGAAGCCGAAGGATTATGTTGAGGAAGTTACGTTAAATCTGCGCGGCTAATTCTGCGCCTTGACGAATCGCACGTTTAGCATCTAATTCAGCAGCAACGTCTGCACCACCAATTAAATGCACTGTTTTACCCAATGCTTCAATCGCCGCTTGCAATTCACGTTGTGGCTCTTGACCTGCACAAATAATCACGTTATCTACGGCCAAGACTTGAGGCTGACCATTGACGCTAATGTGCAATCCTTCATCGTCAATTTTGGTGTATTCCACACCTGTAATCATGTTGACGCCTTTTTTGAGTAAGGCTTCACGATGCGCCCAACCTGTGGTTTTACCAGGCCCCGTAATTTTTTTGTTTTTGCGCTGCAACAAATACACTTCACGAGGACTTGGACTGACTTGAGCCTCAACACCTTCAATACCACTACGTGCTTGCAAAGTCTTATCAATGCCCCACTCGCGTAAGTATTCATCAATATCCAAGCTAGAAGGCACATGATGTGGGTCATGTACTAAAAACTCAGAGGTATCCACGCCAATGCCACCTGCACCAACCACTGCAACTCGTTGACCTACAGGCTTTTTATCACGCAAAACATCAATATAGTTCATTACTTTTGGATGATTAATACCTTCTAAAGGCAATTGACGTGGCACAATACCTGTGGCTAAAACCACTTCATCAAACTCAGCCACATCCGTTGCGCCAACACGTTTACCTAATTGTAAATTAACACCGTGTTTTTTAACCATTGCACCAAAATAACGAATTGTTTCGTTAAATTCTTCTTTACCCGGTACTTGTTTGGCAATATTAAATTGACCGCCAATTTGCGTATCTTGGTCAAAAAGAGTAACGTTATGGCCACGCTCTGCGGCAACACTGGCAAATGACAAACCAGCAGGCCCTGCACCAATCACCGCAATATTTTTAGGCTTATCAGTTTTGACATAAATTAATTGGTCTTCATAACACGCTTGAGGGTTCACCAAACAAGAAGCCTGACGCAAAGCAAAGGTATGATCTAAACACGCTTGGTTACAACCAATACAGGTATTAACTTCTTCTTCTTTGTTGGCCGCTGCTTTATTAACCCAATCTGGATCTGCCAACATTGGACGCGCCATTGACACCATATCAGCATCACCTCGCGCAATAATATCCTCAGCATGAGATGGCATATTAATACGGTTAGAAGCAGATACAGGAATACTCACCGCCTCTTTCACTTTGCGCGTCACCCACGCAAAAGCACCACGAGGTACCATTGTCGCAATGGTGGGAATCTTGGCTTCATGCCAACCAATACCCGTATTAATAATATTAACACCCGCTTTTTCTAATTCTTGGGCAAGGGTAATGACTTCATCAAAGGTTTGGCCATCGGGTACTAAATCGAGCATCGACAAACGATAAACAATAATAAAATTTGTACCAACACGCGCACGAATACGACGAACAACTTCTAGTGGAAAACGCATACGGCGTTCAAAATCACCACCCCATTGATCATCACGCTCATTGCCACGTACTGTTAAGAATTGATTTAACAAATACCCTTCTGAACCCATGATTTCAATGCCATCATAGCCAGCTTGTTGTGCTAAAGCGGCTGCATTAACCCAGTTATCTAATTCTTGAAGAATCATTTCTTCAGTCATCGCTTGGGGTGGGAAAGGATAAATCGGTGATTTTTTACCAGAGGGAGAAACATTAACAGGATGATACGATTGACGACCTGCGTGTAATACCTGCATACAAATTCGACCACCTGCGGCATGGACGGCATCCGTAATTACTTTATGCTTTTTAGCATCAGCTTCGGTGAGCATGGCACACATACCCGGCCCTAACACGCCTAATTCAGATGGCGAAATACCACCAGTAATAATCAAGCCCACACCGCCTGCGGCACGACGAGCAAAAAAAGCCGCTTGTCTTTCGGGTGGAAACTCTTCAAGCCCTGTATGCATCGAACCCATGATGACACGGTTTGGCAAGGTAACAAAACCTAAATCTAATGGTTGTAATAAATGTTGAAATGGCTGTGACATGGCGAACCCTCAGCTAGCTAGCACTTGGTAGGTTTAAATTGCTGTACAACTCCAATATTTATGCTGTTTTATAGCATGCGTACAACAGTTCTAAAAAATTAGCCGTTTCTTATGTCACAAGGAGATAGCTCTCGTCAAGCCAAAAAGAGAGTTATTAGCACGAAAGTACCAAGTAACATTTACACTTAGTATTACATTATCATGACTAAGTACAAATTTTTTAATAAAACGGCTTTTTCTTGTGTTTAACAATACTCTGCCTACCACGTGCAGACAAGTCGTTTTAACGACTCCGTGTTCGCCATAAAAAAATATTTTTTATAACTAAAAGTTATAACTCTGTTGCATCATCAACATAGTCATAATCTTCATAATCAGCCCACTCATCAATTAAACTCTCATCGCGCATTTCTAATAATTCCATGATTCACTCCAAATTAGATTAGGGTCTGTTGACGCTATTGTTACATTTATAACTTCAACACCATTATTAAATCTATAAGCAATTACCGTACCATGACAAAGTTAAGACAATTTAATGACAATTGCCCCTAACAACAATCAAATAAAAATGATTATCTTTATCATATATAAAAATAAGTGTGTAAAGGATTGTTTTTTTGTGAGAACTCAGTGAATATCAAAACAATTCCATTTATAAAGTCATCCTTCTCTTCGTCTAAAAAATTATTGGTTTACTATTATGTCCGTCAGATTTGAAACTATCCAAGCACTCATCGTTACTATAGTTAATGAGCCTGAAAACACACTAGCTCGACAAACACTTCATCAAGCGATGCTTGATGCTAATTTTTATTTGGCTGCGTATGGCATTCCACTAGAAATGAAACAAGCTTTAGAGCAAAAGCCGCTGATTATTTCTCAACAATTGACCAAAATTCCATTACAAACTGCAACAAAAGGCAACAGCAAAGCATTAATTGCTTATAACGATTTAGTAACCTTACAAAAAAATGCGCCTAATCACTGGCAACTAGAAATGACAGGACGTGATTTATTAAATTTGCTGCTAATTAGCCCTAATTTTGATGCTATTGTCTTAAATTCAGCACAAGGCTGGGTGGGCATTACTCAAGAAGAAGCAAAAGCACTTGTGCAAACCACAGCATAGAGACTTCTTGTTATGAGTTATGTCATTCAAGGACTATACGATCCACAATTTGAACATGTTATAGACACTTTTTTGGCGCAGTTGCCACAAGCACCGCGCCAAGGTGGTGCAGCACTGACGGTATATCATCAAAATCAAAAAGTAGTGGATGTATGGGCTGGCGTTGCCAATAAACAAGGAGATCCGTGGCAAGAGCATAATATGAGCATTAGTTATTCAACAACAAAAGGCGTTTTGAGTACTCTCGCTCATATCTTAGTTGATGAAGGCTTGCTAAATTATGATCGCCCGATTGCTGACTACTGGCCTGCTTTTGGCCAAAATGGCAAGCATGGCATTACTTTACGCCATGTTTTAACCCACGAAGCGGGTTTATATCATTTGCGTAGCATGATTGCTGATGCCAAAGAAATGCTTGATTGGCCACATATGTTAACCATGATTGAACAAGCCAAACCTGTTCATGCGGCTGGCGCAAGAGTTGCCTATCATGCCATTTCTTTTGGTTGGATTGTCGGTGGTCTGATTGAAAAAGTCACCAAAGAGCCTTTAGCTGTCACATTAGCCAAAAAAATCAGCCAACCGTTACAGTTAGATGGTTGTTATATTGGCGTTCCAGAATCAGAGTTATATCGTTGTAACGAAATTATTGGTGCGCCCCGTTATCAAGCTAATAAAGCTCCTCCTAGCAAACTAAGTCAATGGCAACAGATTATTAGTGATAAAATTTTAAGAGCGACAGGCTTTGAACCAGAAACTGCGGCAGAAGCACTGATTCCTAAAGGCATGAGCCGATTTTATTTAGATGAACATACTAGTTTAAAAGCCTGTATCCCTGGTGCTGGTGGTGTATTTACTGCACGTTCATTAGCCAAAATGTATGCTGCTCTTGCTAATTGGGGAGAGCTTGATGGCGTAAGATTACTTTCTGCACGTACATTGGCCGAAGCAAGCAAAGTGCATAATACCCAGCGAGGTGATGTTGTGCCTATGGCAATGAATTGGCGTTTAGGTTATCACCGTGTGTTTACCACATGGCCTCGTACTCCTCATGCTTTTGGACATTTTGGTTATGGTGGCTCTGGTGCATGGGCTGACCCATCTAGACGATTAGCGGTTGGATATATTGTTAATACGGGGAGTGGTTCGCCATTTGCCGATTTACGACTATGGCGAATTAATACGGCGATTATTCAAAGTGTTGAATAATTTTTTGGTATTAAGACCTTGAGAAGCTTCAACTAAAACCCTCAAGGTCTTAGATTTTTCTAGAAAGCTTTACTCATAGAAAAATTGATTTGGTTTTCAGTCTCTAATTGCACACCATTCAAATTTTCATTAATGGGTGTCAAATATTCTACACCTACTCTTAATCCCTTTAGTTGTCCTACGGTTGCAACCCAGTTAGCACCAAGCCCTATTAACGTTTGTTCACCACCATAATTACCTTGAAAATCGGGTGGAGAACTATGATTATGGGAAACATTATAATGGCCACCATAACTATCTGTTTTGCTGTGCTGCAAACGGATAGAATTAGTAAATTCTGGCATCCAAGCGTAGCTTAACCAAACACTTGCTTGATTCATATCAGGTACTTTAACACCTAGATCATTCTCATCTTCTAAAGGTTGGCGTGTAAGTAACTGAGCTCCAAAGCCGATTTTATGATTTTTATAGTTATAGGTAATATTGGGCATGGCTTGCCATAAGCCTGCCCCTAATTGCATTCCATAGTGAACAGGTTTGCCATCGCCTCCCAATACAGATTCATCTCCTGTGGGAGCAATAAAAGCTAATGTTGCAATTAACTCATGTTGTTGATCTTTATAGACTTGATACATCGCTGCCAATGTTGTATCACCCATCCCTCGAACATCATGACTGTGATTGGCAACACCATGAGAACTATGCGCACTTGTTGTCGATTTATATAATCCATTAGCTGTCATCGTCATGCCCATATCCATATACATAGGCATAATCATTACATTAACTTTAGGTGATAACGCATACATAATGTCCAACATATGCATCGTCATAGTATGTTTTTGAGGCAACATCGCATATTTAGTTAATAATGAACTTTGTGATGACAATGAGTCTCCACCATTTAATAAGCTTCCTTGCTGAGTCACCTGTTGCACTCTGTATCCAATCATGGCACCGTGATGATGCATATGCTCAAACATAACACCTGCTGGTGCATGGCCATCTGCACGCAAATCACCATGACTATAATTCGCCAACATTGGTAATAAAATAAACATCGACACACGTTGTAACATGACTTCAATCACTCAAATGTTCAAAACGTGTGTATAGTAATAAAAAAAGTTACTTTTTCCGATGCGACATATTGTCGCAGGGCAAAGCAACCAAAGCTAAGCAATCCTTTGATACAACAAATCCCATACGCCATGCCCTAATCCTTGGCCACGGACTTCAAACTTCGTTAAAGGACGATATTCGGGACGTGGTGAAAACTGACCTTGACCCAATAGATTACGGTAGCCTTCGCTGGCTTCCATAATTTCTAAAATCCAAAACGCATAATGCTCCCAATCTGTCGCCGCATGGAAGATGCCGCCCTTTTTTAACTTTTGACGAATCAATTGCATATTATGGGTTTGCACAAAACGGCGTTTATGGTGTTTCTTTTTGGGCCACGGATCAGCAAAATATAATTGCACGGTATCAATACTATGATCGGCAAAATAGCCTTCTAACAATAATAAGGCATCACCATCAATCACCCGCAAATTGCTTAATTTACGCTCACCTGCCTCAAAACAAATTTGTGCCAAACCATTGGGATGAATTTCAATGCCAATAAAATCGCGCTCTGGAGCAGCCTCAGCCATTTGAATTAATGAACTGCCCATACCAAAGCCAATTTCTACGGTTAATGGTGCTTGACGACCAAAAATAGCTTGTTGATCAAAACGTTGATCTTCAGTCTCTAACAAATAATACTCGCCATATTCATCTAAACCTTTTTGCTGTGACGTGGTATAAGCCGACGAACGACGCATAAAAGTCATAATACGACGTGGATATTGTTTTTCAGTAACGATCTCAGACATGTTAAAAAAACTTACCTTCTAAAGGACTGGAAGCAGAAGCGTATAATTTTTTGGGCATACGACCTGCTAAAAAGGATTCACGGCCAGCTTCAACCGCTTTTTTCATGGCTGACGCCATTAAAATAGGTTTTTGTGCTTTGGCAATCGCGGTATTCATTAATACACCTGCACAACCTAATTCCATCGCAATCGCAGCATCCGAGGCTGTACCCACACCTGCATCGACAATAATCGGCACATTCGCTTGTTCCATAATAATACGCAAGTTATAGGGGTTAATAATCCCTAAACCTGAGCCAATTAAACTACCTAAAGGCATCACAGCTACACAGCCCATCTCCTCAAGTTGTTTAGCGACAATCGGATCATCAGAGGTATAAACCATGACCTCAAAACCTTCTTTAACCAATACTTCGGCCGATTTTAAGGTTTCAACAATATTGGGATATAAGGTTTTTTCGTCACCCAACACTTCTAACTTTACTAAGTTATGACCATCTAATAACTCACGCGCTAAACGACAGGTACGAATCGCATCTTCTGCGGTATAACAACCTGCTGTGTTTGGTAAAATGGTGTATTTTTCGGGAGAAATCACCTCTAATAAATTCGGTTCATTCGGATTTTGGCCAATATTGGTACGACGCACCGCCACCGTGACAATTTCTGCACCGCTTGCCTCAATCGCTAAGCGTGTTTCTTCGAGGTCTTTATATTTACCTGTACCAACTAATAAACGCGACTGATAACTCTGTCCCGCTATTTGTAATAGATCATTATTCATCATTCACAACTCTTTAAAACGTCAACCGCCACCAATGGCATGAACCACTTCTACACAATCATTTTCTTGCAATATCGTCGTAGTATGCAAACTTTTAGGCACAATTTCTTTGTTTAATTCAACCGCAACACGCCGACCTGTTATCTCTAACAACAACAATAAATCGGTGATTGAACAATCACTAGAGACTTGTTTCGGCTCACCATTTACCTGAATATTCATCATTTATAACCCTTTTTGCCAAGCAGCATAGGCCAACCACAACCAACCAATAATAAATGCTGTGCCACCAATGGGTGTAATTGCGCCAAACCAACGTGGAGCACCTAAAGTCATGGCATATAAAGAACCACTAAAAATGACAATGCCTATTTGTAACGCCCAAGCACTGCCTTTAGGCAAGGCTAATTGTGGCTGTGCAGCCATTAACGCACCAATCACTAATAATCCTAAAGCATGATAAAAATGATAATCAACGCCCGTATGCCACCATGCTAATTGCTCAGTCGTGACTTTGGCTTTTAAACCATGTGCACCAAATGCACCCAAGATCACCGCCAGAGCCAAATTTAACGCACCTAAAGAAAAAAACATGCTGTTTACTCACAAAAACAAACGCCGCGATAAACGCGGCGTAAGTGTAAAGGGATTTTCTCAGTCCGTCATCTAAACCGTACCTAAAGCTGCTTTAATTTTATCCATCGCATTTTTTTCTAATTGACGGATACGCTCAGCAGAGACGTTATATTCAGCGGCCAATTCATGCAATGTTGCTTTATCTTCAGCCAACCAACGACGGGTTAAAATGTCACGAGAACGTGCATCCAAACGATTCATGGCATTCATCAAACGTTCAGTACTGTTATCTTCCCAGTCACTTTCTTCAAGTTGACGCGCTGGGTCATAACGGTTGTCTTCTAAATAGTAGGCTGGTGCTTGATGCTGTTTATCTTCATCATCGTCTAAATGTGCTTCAAATGAGGCATCAAAGGCAGACAAACGCCCTTCCATCTCAAACACTTGTTCTGTTGTCACGTTGAGATCTTTGGCAATGGTTTCGGCTTCAACGTGTGTTAAGCCATGACTACCTTTTTTAAGGCTACGCAAATTAAAAAATAACTTACGCTGGGCTTTTGTGGTGGCAACTTTAACAATACGCCAGTTTTTAATCACAAATTCATGAATTTCGGCTTTAATCCAGTGCACAGCAAACGACACTAAACGCACACCCATGCTTGGGTCAAAACGTTTAACGGCTTTCATTAAACCAACGTTGCCTTCTTGAATTAAATCGGCTTGTTGTAGCCCATAACCCGCATAACTGCGCGCAATATGTACCACAAAACGCAAATGTGCTAACACCAATTGACGGGCAGCTTCTAAGTCTTGCTCGTAATAATAACGCTCCGCAAGATCACGCTCTTCCTCAGCACTTAAAATGGCTACCTGATTTACACTAGAAATGTATGCTCCTAGATTTACACCTGGAACAGAGAGCGTCACAGGCACTAAACCGCGACTATTGCTCATGGAAAAGTCTCCAATTATGTCAATAAATATGTGATTCGATGTTAAAGAAGCAAGTTATACTTACCTCTTTATTTCTTAATCATACCGCTAAATGATACACTTGACCAGTCGACAGTGTGTGAGTTTTATCGCGCTTATGTAATAAATCTTTACACTGGAAAGATTTGATCAAAAGCATGATATAATTAGGATCTGTGCACCTTTAAATCAAATTTACTTCCACTTCTAAACGCACGCCAAACTTATCATAAACGCTTTGCTGAATAGTTTTAGCCAAGGCCATCACTTCTTGCCCTGTTGCACTGCCACGATTCACCAGCACTAAGGCTTGTTTTTCATAAACACCTGCTTGACCAAGGCTTTGACCTTTCCAGCCTGCTTGTTCAATTAACCATCCTGCGGCTAATTTAACGTCTTGCTGTTGTGGGTAGGCCACAATATTGGGATATTGCTGTTTTAAATTCTCAAATTGTGTTTGGCTAATCACAGGATTTTTAAAAAAACTGCCCGCATTACCAATTTGTTCAGGATTAGGTAGTTTGCGTTGGCGAATCGCAATCACGGCTTGCGCCACTTGTTGAGGAGTTGGACTATCTATTCCTTTGCTAGTCAGTTCTTGACGAATATCGCCATATTGCACCGACACTTTTGCTATCTTGGACAAGCGAAAACGTACCGCGGTAATAATGTATTGGTCTTTTAAACGGCCTTTAAACACACTATCACGATAACCAAATTGGCACTCTGCCAAACTAAACTCACGTACTGTTGCTGTTTGTCGATGAATAGCACGTAAACTGACAAAATTATCTTTTAGCTCAACACCATAAGCACCAATATTTTGTACAGGGGCTGCCCCCACCGAACCTGCAATTAACGATAAATTTTCTAAGCCATACCACCCTTGTGTTAAACAGTATTGAACAAACTGATGCCAATTTTCGCCTGCCGCTGCTTCGACAATAACCTGATTATCATTCTCACTAATACAATGAACACCAAACAATTGTGGGCAAATGACCAAGCCATCAAAATCTTGGCTTAACAACATATTACTGCCACCACCTAAAATTAATACTTTTAGACGTTTGGCAGTCACTGTATTTAGCAAAGCTGCTAGTTGGCTTTCGTCATAAACATCGGCCAAAAAACGTGCCTTTGCCGTAATGGCAAAGGTATTGCGCGTTTGTAAGGAGGCGTTTTCACTAAAACGCATGGCTTTAACAACCACAGTTAGTTAATCCTTTGTTTTGCAATAGGGTTTTTAATAGATTTTCGGCAGTTGGTTCCACCAAATCTAAAACAATATCAAAACCTGTATCACTGCCATTATAAGGGTCTGGCACTTCTTGGTCTGGCTGTTGGTTGGGATGATAGTCTAAAAATAATTGCAATTTTGCTTTGGGGTCTTTGCAATATTTTTGAACTTTTTCCATTTCGGCAAAGTTCTTTTTATCCATCACTAAAATATGATCAAATTTTTTAAAATCTTGGGGCGAAATAAAACGCGCTCTTAACTTGGATAAATCATAACCGCGTGCTTTTGCATATTTTTGCGCACGTTTATCAGGCGGCTCACCAACATAATAGGCGGCTGTACCTGCGGAGTCGATATTAAACATATCTTTCCAACCCGATTTTTCCACCATGGTTTTAAACACACCTTCCGCCGTTGGCGAGCGACAAATATTGCCCAAACACACAAATAAAACATTAATTTTATCGGCATTGGGATTTTTTTCTACCACTTTAGGGGCTTGAGCCGCTTTTTGTGCCGCAACAATTGCTCGTACACGTTCCAAATCTTCTTGAGTATCAACACCAGCAGGTAAGTTAACACACGCCTTATCAACATGGATTTTTACGCCATAATATAAAGCGCGTAATTGCTCTAAGGCTTCGACTTGCTCCAAAACAGCAGGCGACCATTTGACATAAGCATTTAAAAAACTGACTTTATAGGCATAAATACCTAAATGTCGCCAATATAAATCTTTAACAGGCAGTTCTTTAATGCCTTGAGCAAAAGCATCACGCGCCCACGGCATGGGTGAACGGCTAAAATACATCGCCATATTATTGGCATCACGTACTAACTTAACAATATTCGGGTTGGTTAATTGGCCAACGTCTTCAATGGCTTCGGCTAAAGTCGCAATACCAGCTTGACGATTATTGGCTAAGTTAGCCGCTACTTGATTGATGACTTCGGGCGGAATTAACGGCTCATCACCTTGAACATTGACAATAATATCGTCATCATCCCATCGCATTTTGGCGGCAACTTCTTGCAAACGGTCTGTGCCTGACGGATGGTTCGGTGATGTCATCACCACTCTTGCACCATAGGGCTTTAATGCTTGGGCAATACGTTCATCATCGGTCGCCACAACAACGGTTTTTGCTTTACTTAATAAAGCACGCTCATAAACATGCACCACCATCGGTTTACCCGCAATATCCATTAACGGCTTGGCAGGCAAACGACTTGAACCATAACGCGCAGGAATAACAACTTTAAAATCGGCCATGGTTTATCCTAATTTTTCATCAAGGGTTAATTGGCGAGCTTCATTTTCTAACATTACAGGAATGTCATCACGAATTGGAAAAGCCAAACTATCTGCTTTACAAATTAATTCTTGTGCCTCAGCCTGATACTCTAAATGACCTTGGCAAATTGGACACACTAAAATAGCCAATAACTTTTTATCTAACATGGTTTAAGCTCTACAATAATTTATGCTACAGACAGCTATTCAACAGGTAAT